>JAAXHY010000300.1 GCA_012270665.1 Dehalococcoidia bacterium | reverse complement strand
CGCGACTCGTCCAGCCACTCGATCTCGATGGGCTGATACCTTCCCTCCACCAGCCGGTCCCCGGCCAGCGCCGCGTCGTGATACTCACCCGCGCTATCGTCGAACCGCCAGTACTCCGCTATCCCGTAACGCTCGTAGTCGGCGCGCTTCTGCGTGTAGTCAATCACGCCCGTCGTCTTGGACGCCACCTCCAGCGCGAAGTCCGGCGGCTTCCCCTGTCGGTCAATCGCATAACCCCCATGCTCTCTTATCAGCGCCGGACTGGAATCGAACGACACCATAAGGTCCGGAATCCGAATGTCCCTGCGCCTGTCGAGCGTCGGACCTACCGGGATTTCACACCCCGCCGTTGTCGTCTCACTTTCGCCTAGATGTAGCGCGAGTGAGGCCGCTTGGCCCCTCGAATAGAGATAGTTCCAGTTCTGCATATCGTCTCGCGGCGGAAATTCGGCGTACGGCTCGAAATCCCTGTCTGTCCTGATCGTAGTGATAGTCTTGCCGGTCATAGCGAACCCCTGGGCTGCTGAGTTCCTGGGCCCAATTATATCACTCTTACGAATTGGCCATCGCCAGGCAACACGATTCTTCGCCTTCGAGATACGCTTCGATCCCCGAATATCCCCCGAGGAAGCGTCAAATCTCTGGTGGATATCCAGCGTAGTATGACAATGCCCAATGCCTTAGCGCCGCTTCGTGTCCTTCGTGGACAGAACCGGACGGGCCGCTGCCCACCACTCTTATGATGCTTATATCTCCCGACGCCCTCTGACACAACCCACCTGTACTGTGCTACAATATCTCCATAACAGAACAAAAGTACGCAGATATAAACGACCATATATCAACGAAGTTCGGACGGACCCGAAAAAACTCTCTGAACTGGTATTTGCAGGTCTATGCAGGTGATATGCAGGTGAAATCGCCATGAGAGGAGACTAGCGGGGTGCCAGCAGACCACCCTGCACGAAACCTGCAAGCTCATCAGAACAGAATTAGCCCGACTTTATGAGATACTCACTCCAACCAATAAAGACCCACCTGGAGGACACCCACATTGACCACCACCGACTGGCGCAACAAGCTCTACTTCGGAGACAACCTCGACATCCTGCGCGAGAACGTCCCCGACGAAAGCGTTGACCTCATATACCTCGACCCGCCCTTCAACTCCAACGCCACCTACAACGTCCTCTTCCGAGAGCGCACCGGCGAGGACTCCGCCGCTCAGATTACCGCCTTCGAGGACACCTGGGGCTGGAGCATCGAGTCCGAGATCGCCTTCCAGGACGTGGTTACCGGCGGCCCCGAAAAACTGGGCAGTCTTCTCCAGGCCATGCGCGGCTTCCTCGGACAGAATGACATGATGGCATACCTAACCATGATGGCCCAGCGCATGGCCGAACTCCACCGCGTGCTCAAGCCCACCGGTAGCATATACCTCCACTGCGACCCCACCGCCAGGCACTACCTCAAACTCATGATGGACGCCGTATTCGGCCAGGACAACTACAAGAACGAAATTGTCTGGAAACGCTCCGCCGCTCATAGCGATTCAAATTCCTGTGGCCGAACTCACGATGTCGTTTTCTTGTATTCTAAAGACCGAGATAACTTCACGTGGAACAGACAGTATCAGAGCTATGATCCAAGATATATAGAATCACATTATCGTCGCAAGACAGATGAAGGTAGGCGATATAGAACTGATAATTTGACCGCGACGAGCTTGAGCGGTGGTGGATATGAGTACGAATGGAATGGCGTCACCCGTATATGGCGTTCTCCACGTGAGACTATGGAGCGGTTGCATAATGAAGGCAGAATACACTATACGAGGAACGGTGTAGCAGAATACATACGCTATCTTGACGAGATGCACCCCCGGCATCTCGTCAAGATAGCGTATGTATTCTGCTACACCGTTCCTCGTATAGTGTATTCTGCCTTCATTATGCAACCGCTCCATAGTCTCACGTGGAGAACGCCATATACGGGTGACGCCATTCCATTCGTACTCATATCCACCACCGCTCAAGCTCGTCG
>JAAXHY010000173.1 GCA_012270665.1 Dehalococcoidia bacterium | reverse complement strand
CGCGCTATGAGCAGAACATGGCGCGCTGGACGTTCGCGGGCGCTTCCGGCGTGGCTCTCGGAGCGCTTGCGCTGGGCGCCGCCCTGGCGCTCGGACTGGGGTGGCGCGAACTCGCGCTTGCGACCGCCGCCGTGTCGGGCCTGACGCTGCTCGCAGTGCTAAGACTGCCGCTCTCAGGCTCATCTGCGGGTGGAGGCAGTTACCCGACTCTCGGAGAATTGAGAGATGGAATAGCCGGAGCCCTGAGTGCGCTGAAACGTCTGCCGGTACTCAGGTGGCTCGTTCTGCTGGAACTCGCCAATCTCATGGGCGACTGGCTTCTCAGCTATCTCGCGCTGTACTTTGTGGATGTGGCGGGCGCGAGCAAGACACAGGCCGCGCTGGGAGTCGCGCTCTGGACGGGCGTGGGTCTGCTGGGCGACTTCCTGCTCATTCCGCTGCTGGAGCGAGTGAGGGGTCTAGCTTATCTTCGTTACAGCGCGCTTGCGGAGCTTGTTCTGTTCGTGGCGTTTCTACTTGTGCCGTGGCTGGGGGCCAAGATGGTGATAGTCGCCCTGCTTGGATTCGGAAACGCGGGCTGGTATTCGATACTCAAGGCTCAGATGTACAAAGAGCTGCCCGGAAAGAGCGGAACGGTGATGGCGGTCAACGACGTATCCGCGCTGGTGAGCGGTTTGATTCCCCTCGGTATTGGGCTGGCGGCCCGGACATGGGGCCTGGGAGCGGCGATGTGGCTGCTCCTCGCGGGCCCAGTCGCGTTGCTGGTTGGCATTCCTCGTCCACGCAGCCGCGAATAAAGTTTCCCAGCCCCACACAGCGTCTATTCAGTCAGTCTGAAACTCGCAGGAGTTTCCTCGACGACGCCTTCCTTGCCGAGCTTGGTCAGGTGGGTGCTGACGTTTCGCTGAGCCGAGTGGCGCAGACCCTCGTTGAGGTCGCGCGGATATATGGCGGTGGTGATGGCCTCCGCGGTGGCGTGTCCCTCGCGCAGGGCGTCGAGGACCTGTTGTTCGCGGCGGGCGCGGTGGTCGTACTGCCATCTTATGAGGCCCTCACCCTTCGGCGGCGGCGCTACGGGACCGTGCGCGGGGCACACGGTGGAGTGCTCGAAGCCCATCAGCAGTTCCAGGGACTTCATGTATGCGGACAGGTCTCCGACCGAGGTGGAGGACGCTCCGAGAACGGTGTCGCCCGTGAACATCACACTGTCTTCGGCCAGGTAGTAGCAGACGTGGTCAACCTCGTGCCCTGGAGTGAACAAGGCTCGCAGGGCAACTCCGGCCACTCTCACCATCTCGTCTGACTCCAGCGGCTCGACCGCATCTTCGCTGCCGAGAACCTTGACCAGCTTCTCCGCGAGGTCGGGATGGCATCGGACGGTCGCGCCCGTCGCCTCATGGACGCGATCCAGGCCGCCGATGTGGTCAACGTGGCCGTGGGTTATCAGAATGGCGCTGATGTTGGGGCGTCCCAGTTCTTCGTAGTAGTCGAGTATGGCCTGCGTCCACTCTCGCCAGTGGTCGCCGGTATCTATGAGGAGCATCTCGGCGTTCGGGTCTCCGACGAAGTAGTTGTTGGAGCCTCCGGGGTGCGAGACCGCGCCATCGTCAATGTGCATATTGTAAACGTGGGGGGTTATCTGCATAGGAAACCTTTGTCTGAGTTTCTGAGATTATTCGCAGCCGCAGAGTGCGTTGTCAAGGTTGCGCGATTCGGAATTCTAAAGTCCGAATGTAGTTGACTAGGTGCCATATCTCTTCGTCTGAGAGCGTTTCGCCGAGCGCGGGCATCGCGGCGCCCTGTATTCCGTCGTGGATGAAGTCGAACAGTGCGCGATCCGGGTGAAGCGGTACGTGAACTATAAGGTCTGCGGGCGGGGGATCGAGACCGTCGGACGCCGGACCGTCGCCCAGTCCCTCTGTCCCGTGGCACTGCTGACAGTGGGTGGCATACAGCGACAGTCCGGTCGTGGCCGACTCGGATGTCGGGGGGATCGGGTTCCGTTCCGGGACGCCCTCTTCGAATCCCAGAACGCCCGCGAGAAGCGCGGACGCGCCAATCACCCCCAGAACTCCCAAGGACATCGCAGCCGCGCCCGCGCGTGTCTGGAAGCCTCCGAAACGCAGCGCGGAGACCAGGAACATCAATCCGAGAATGCCGAATATCGCGCCGAGCATGATATACGCAGTGTCTTTCGACGGGGCGATGGCGGAAGATCCACCGCTTCCCGATGTCTCGAACCTGAATGCGGCTCTGGCGTCGAAGGCGTCAGGACGCTGCGCCACTAGCGCGACCTCCCACGCGCCGGCTATTCCGATAGTCTGGTCGGTCAGCGTGAACTCCCCGTCTTCGGCCGGGACTGCCGATACCGCCGTCTCGCCCAGATCCGCGTCTAGGTAGGACAGACGCGCGCGTACATCGGTTACGTTCGTTATC
>JAAXHY010000513.1 GCA_012270665.1 Dehalococcoidia bacterium | reverse complement strand
CACGGCAGACCCGTCTATCACATATCCTCCGAGGGCGAGCGTCTGTATGTCAATAGGATCGTGTGTGAAGTCGAGGACGTAATCCTGTCGGCCCGACGGAACGCGCATGGTCGCTGGATAGAGTGGATGGGCTTGCCCGACTGAGAGAATGAGCAAATGACGATGCACAGATACAGCGTACATATCCGGGTCAACGGAAAATCTCACAGCCTAGAAGTTGACAGCAGGTGGACGCTGCTCCGCGTTCTGCGCGATGTTCTTGGGCTAACCGGGGCAAAGCGTGGATGTGACCTGGGAGAGTGCGGAGCGTGTACCGCGCTGCTGGATGGCGACCCTGTCAATTCGTGCATGATATTGGCCGCCACCTGCGACGGTAAGCGAGTGACGACGGTAGAGGGCCTGGGAACTTCCGAGTCGTTGCATCCGGTTCAGCGCGCGTTTCTGGATAACGATGGCGGTCAGTGCGGCTACTGTACGCCGGGCTTTGTGATGAGCGCGGCGGCGCTGTTGGAATCTAATCCAAATCCAACCGACGATGATATACGTGAAGCGCTTGCGGGAAACATATGCCGCTGCAACGCTTATGGTCGGATAATCGAGTCGGTGCGCTCGGCGGCGAGAGAACTATGACTACGAACATCGGAAAATCCGTCCCGCGCAGGGACCTGCCAGCCAAACTCACAGGTGAGGCGAAGTATGCGGCTGACGTCCATCTGCCCGGGATGCTTGTTGGGAAGATACTGCGCAGCCCGCATCCTCACGCCAAAATCATTTCGGTTGATGTCTCAGATACAGCGGGCATGGCCGGGGTTCATGCGGTCGTCACTCCGTTCGATGTCCCAGAAGGCAGTATCGCTCCGGACTTGCCGATACTGGACACCGAGGTCCGCTTCGTCGGAGACGAGGTTGCTGCGGTCGCCGCTGACGACGAGGACTTGGCAAAAGAAGCCGAAAGTCGGATCGCGGTGGAGTACGAAGTTCTTCCGTTCGTGACGGACATGCGGCAGGCATTGGAGCCCGACGCTCCTCCTGTCCATGCCGGGGGAAATCTGGTAGGAGGCGAGCCGATCACACTGGGGCGCGGCAGTGTTAGCGAGGGGTTCGCTGAGGCTGACGTGATAGTCGAGGATACCTTCAGCACGCCCGCTCATTCGGGCGCCGCGCTCGAACCGCGGGCCGCGGTCGCCTCATGGGATGGCGATAATCTCACTGTGTGGAAGTCCACTCGCGGGGCGCACGCGGACCGGCTTATGCTGTCCATCGCGCTAGGTGTTGACCGGGACAGGGTCAGAGTCATAGGCGTGAATATGGGCGCCGGGTACGGGAACAAGGACGAGACACGCTTATCTGTTTTGGCCGCGGTTCTGGCGCGGCGGGCGGGTCGCCCGGTGAAGATAGAGGCGACGCGCGAGGAGGAATTCGTAGCGGGCCGTCATCGTCACGGAACTATCACGACCGTGAAGATGGGGGTCAAGAACGACGGGACGGTGACCGCGGTCCACGCTACGACGATCATGGACACCGGCGCATATCTGTCGTCGGGGCCGGGAGTGGTACGGCGCGCGGGGCAGGGCGCTCTGTACCTGTACAGATG
>JAAXHY010000425.1 GCA_012270665.1 Dehalococcoidia bacterium | reverse complement strand
CGCCAATAGAAGACCGCATCCCCTCCGACCCGATGGTGATACCAGCGGCCTCCATCGGAGCATATGGCGGAACTATCCGCAGAGTATATTTCGGGCCCGCCGACGTGTGGAACTACGGCAGGATCTCAAGTGAGCGGCTAGTACGCTGGTCTCAGGACGCCAGCGCGCTGGTTCCGGCGCTCGCCAAGTCCTGGGAGGCTTCGGACGGCGGCAAGACGTGGACGTTCAAATTGCGTGAAGGCACGCGCTGGTCGAACGGCGACCCGTTCACCGCCGACGATTTCGTGTTCCATTATGAAGACGTGATCCTGGATGATGAACTCGCTCCGGTCAAGCCGAACAGGCTGAAGACATCGGGCGGACTGGGAACGGTCACGAAGGTGGACGACCTGACAGTCCAGTTCAGCTTCAAGGACCCGTTCTGGGTGTTCCCCGAGACAATCGCGCAGATGGACCAGTTCAACGGGTGCTGCAATGTACCATATGCGCCGTCCAACTACATGAAACAGTTCCACCTCAAGTACAACCCGAACGTGGAGCAGGAGGCTAAGGACGCGGGCCACGAGTCGTGGGAGGCGTACTACCTCGCCATGTTCGACCTCAGGGTAAACCCAGAGCGACCACTTATGAAGCCCTGGATTCCGACCGCGGGAAGCAAGTACGGCTCGTCGCAGGTGTTCACCGCAGAGCGAAACCCGTACTTCTACGCGGTTGACCAGGAAGGAAACCAGCTACCCTACGTTGACAGGCTACAGTACACGCTCGTCCAGGACAACGATATCCTCCAGTTGAAGGCTATCGCCGGTGAGATTGACTTCCAGGGCCGTCACGTGAACCTCTCGATGTTCCCTCTTCTCAAGCAGAACGAGGAGACAGGCGGATACCACATGACTATCTGGCCCGCGAACACGGGGGCCGAAATAGGCATTCAATTCAACCAGCAGTGGGAGGGACCTGAAGCCAAATACTTCCAGGACAAGAACTTCAGGATAGCGCTATCTCACGCGATTGACCGGAATGAAATCAACGAGATCAGCTACCTCGGTCAGGGCACGCCTCGCCAGCCCGCTCCGGCTCCTTCCGAGCCTCACTATCCGGGCGACGAGTACGCCTTCATGTGGACGGAGTACGACCCTGACAAGGCCAATGAGCTTCTGGACGCCATAATGCCCAACAAGGACGCCGAGGGCTTCCGTCTGATGGACAACGGCGAGCGTATGCATATCATTTTAGATACAACGCCGGGCGAGGGCCGCGACACGGACACGATAGAGCTTATCGCGTCGGACTGGGAGGCCGTAGGAATCAAGTCCAAGGTCAACGAGATAACGAGGACGCTGCTTTCGGAACGGCGTCAGGCGGGTGAACACCTGGTGTATATCTGGGGTTACGGTCTCGGCGACCCGGCTCTCAGCCCACCGGCTGACTGGATGGGCGGTCCGTTCCCTCAGAGCCTGCTCTGGTACAACACGAACGGAGAGCAGGGTATCGAGCCTCCCGACATCGTCAAGCAGTTGACTGAGATGCGCGCCGAGACCGCGCAGCTGCCACTGGCCGAGCGAATCGATCTGGGCAAGGAGATAGCCAAGCTGCAACTGGACCAGCTATGGATAATCGGCGTTACGGGCCTCAGCCCTTCCAACCAGGGCGTGATAATCACCAGCAACAAGCTGAGGAACGTCCCAGACGTGGCGGCCAACGCCTGGCTGTACCGCACGCCGTCCACGGGATTCCCAGAACAGTTCTACTTCAGCAACTAGACGCACTCTGACTAAGAACGTAGGGGTGTCCATCGTGGATGCCCCTACTGGGTGTTACGAGGGCGCGATGAATCGCGCGGCGTCAATCCTACTCTGACAACCTCCAACTGATAGCTGGTACCGTGAAATGCTCACTTTCATAGTTCGTCGCCTGACGACGTTCATCCCGATGATGTTCCTGATGTCCGTGGTGGCGTTCGCGCTGATTCAGGCGCCGCCTGGGGACTTTCTTTCGGACTATGTGGTCCAGCTTCAGAATCAGGGTGAGTACGCCGACCCGGGTGAACTGGAGAGCCTTCGGAAGCAGTACGGGCTTGGTGAGCCGATGTATATCCAGTACGCCAAGTGGGTCTGGGGCGTCATGCGCTGGGATTTCGGGAAGTCGCTAGAAATGCGGGTCTCGGTAAATGATCTTATCAACGAGCGTCTCAGCCTTACGATAATCCTCGGACTGTTCACCGTAGTCTTCACCTGGACGCTTGCCATTCCGATTGGGATAATCTCCGCGGTCAAGCAGTATTCCTGGGTTGACTACATATTCACATTCTTCTCGTACCTAGGGGTCGGCACGCCCAACTTCCTGCTCGCGCTGGTGATAATGTGGATGGTGTTCGCGTACTTCGGGATGAGCATAACGGGGCTGTTCTCGCCGGACTACGTGGAGGCTCCGTGGAGCGTGGGCAAGGTGGTGGACATGCTGAAGCATATCTGGGTGCCGATGCTGATACTCGGCACGGATGGAACGGCGCGG
>JAAXHY010000168.1 GCA_012270665.1 Dehalococcoidia bacterium | reverse complement strand
GATGTCGTCGGCGGTGAACGGGTCGCCGTTCGACCAGCGTGTGCCTTCACGCAACTTGAACGTCCACGTCTTGCCGCCGTCCGAAGCCTCCCAGGACTTGGCGAGCGCCGGAACCAGCGCGCTGGCGTCCTGAGACCAGCGTACTAGCCGCTCACTTGAGATCCTGCCGTAGTTCCACACGTCGGCGGGCCCGAAATATACTCTGCGGATCGTTCCGCCATATGCTCCGATGGAGGCCGCTGGTATCACCATCGGGTCGGAGGGGATGCGGTCTTCTATTGGCGGAAGCTGTCCCGCCGATACGAGCTGAGCCATCAGTGGAGCTTCGTTGAAGGTCTTCGGGGCGGGTATCTCCTTGATTACCTCGATCTCCTTTATGACCTCGATCTCCTTGACCACCTCTTTCTCAACCACCACCGTCTCGCCAGGCACCTGGATCTCTTTGATTACCTCTTTCTCAACCACCACCGTCTCGCCAGGCACCTGGACCTCTTTGATTACCTCTCTCTCGACAGGTACTTCCTTGATGACCTCTTTTACCACCTCTTGGATGATTGGAGTGGCAGTGGCGCCGCTGTCGCCTGTTGCGCAGCCCACCGCTATCGCTACCACACTGACAAGCGACGCCAACCAGATCAGTCTCTTCATTTCCACCCTCCCTGATTATGGGCTATACGACAACGTCCATTCTCACAAGGTTGCATCAAACTCCGATTATGGTATTCTATTTCCGCACTGCTATTGCCTGAATTTCGCCCGATAATATCCAACGGTTTTCTGAAAGTCAATCAACGTGCGACAATAACCACAACGATATAGACGAAAGTGCATGAGACTAGGGAAACACCTTGAACGACAATCCACTGCTCGAAGTCAAAGACCTCAAGACCCACTTCTTCCTGGACGAGGGAACGGTGCGCGCCGTGGACGGGGTCAGCTTCGACATACGTCCCGGGGTCGTCCTGGGCGTGGTGGGCGAGAGCGGCTGCGGCAAGAGCGTGCTCGCCCGATCCATCATGCGTATCGTCAGGCCACCCGGCAGGACCATCGAGGGCAGCATCATCTACGACCGGGGACGGCGGCGCGGCGACGAGGACGACCTCGTTGACCTCGCCGGGATTCCCGTGGACGACCCCGATATGCGCGACATCCGGGGCAGCGACATCACCATGATCTTCCAGGAGCCTATGGTCTCCTTCAGCCCTGTCCACACAATCGGTCAGCAGATCATCGAAGGGATACAGTTACACGATAGTGACATATCCAAGGAAGATGCGCGCGGCAGGGCGGTAGATATGCTCCGGCGTGTCGGCATTCCCAACCCCGAAGCCCGCATAGACCAGTACACCTTCAGCCTCAGCGGAGGCATGAGACAGCGCTGCATGATTGCCATGGCCCTGGCCAGCGACCCCAACCTGCTCATCGCCGACGAGCCAACCACCGCCCTGGACGTCACCACCCAGGCCCAGATACTCGAACTCATGGCCGAGCTCCAGGATGAGTTCGGTATGGCGATGATGCTCATCACCCACAACCTCGGCGTCGTCGCTCAGATGGCCGAAGAGGTCATCGTCATGTACCTCGGCAAGATCGTCGAG
>JAAXHY010000320.1 GCA_012270665.1 Dehalococcoidia bacterium | reverse complement strand
CTGCCCCGCGAGGAGCTGCCCCAACTGGAACGGACGCCGGTTGAACTGGATTTGAATGAGCCGCTCGTCTTCTGGCTGTTCATGTACGTCTGGCGCGAGGAGCTTATGTTGCGACTGGCCTGGTCGTAGGACGATCCCGCGAATGTCTTCTGCTTGCTGAAGTAGTTGGAGTTGCGCGAGACCTGGCTGCGGTAGCTGGCGGAGTTGCGGTAGTTCGTTCTGTCTCTGCTTATCGTGTCGTATCTGTGTATGGGCGTAGAGTAATAGTAACCCCCGAATCCTGGCGAGAACGCGCTCAGAAGCATATACGTGAACAGGAAGTCGCCCACGCCGAACGAACTGCGGTAATAGCCGTTCGCGCCGTAGCCGCGCATCTCGTGTTCGCGGTTGTGGTTGCGAACGATGGAGAATAGCCGGTCGTCCGAGGCGTCCTCGATCTGCTTGGAGTTATTGAGGTCCTCCCAGCCCTCCATATTCATGTAGTCGCCGTCCTGCTCGACGCGGATGAGGACTATCCCGTCGCCCTCGTATATCTCGTTCACGCGCTTCTCGAAGTCCGTCGGACTCTCGGCGTCCTCGAACGCCTTCTGCACCTCATCCAGGTTGATCCTGCCCGCCGCGCCGTCCGTGGCGGCCCAATCCTCATAGCTGGGTCCTGAGTCGCAGGCCGCGATAGCCGGTCCAGCAATCAGCGACGCGCCCGCGAGCAGCGCGAAAGTCGTCTTTCTGTTTCGCCTTTGCGTGAGCATCATTTCTCTCTATGCCAAAGTTGCGGGGTAGCCTATCTGCCGGGTTAGAAGCCGCCGCCGTCGAAACCTCCACCGCCATCGAAGTTGCCGCCCGCGTCCGAACCTCCGTGGTGTCCGCCGCCGTGTTCCGAGCCGCCGCCATGCAAGAAGCCGCCCGCGATGAATCCCGCTCCCATCATCGTCGCGGCGTCCGCGTTGTTCATCATGGCTCGACGCTCAGCCTTGCGTCTGCGCGAACGTCTGACAAGCCACCATACACCCCCTATGAATACTGCCGCGAAGAATATGATGATGATCGGATCCATCAGCCGCTCATCCTTTCCTATGTTCCACCATGTGATCTCGCCACTGGTAGTCTATCGGTTCATGTGGAATCAGAAGTTTCCGGGGCTAACGTAATATCTACTTGTGTCTCTATTGCCGTCCATCCGGCGCGGTTCGTTCTTACTGGCGTCGGGGCCTGGATTAGCGCGACGGCGGGATTTCACCGCATGTATCGCAAGAATCCCCAGCGCTATCAAGAACGACCCTCCGAGAACTGCGAAAATCAACTCTGCCATTGATATACCTCCTCGCAGGATGGAGTATATTCAGCATATCCGTGTACTCAATAGTCTATCAGGTTATGAGGTCGGATAGTTCGCTTGGGAGTTGCTCGGTCCGATTTTCTCCTGAATCGGTTGCTGATCCAATGTACTCGGAGTTCAGCAATGACGAAATGACTGTGTCGCCGGCCTCGTCCCGTAGTTCACGTCTTGCGGTCAAAGCCTCTTCCGCGAACTGGGTAAGCGCGGCGGCATGTGATTCCGCGCTAATGGCTATGGACAGCGCAATATCCTGAAGCGCGGCTAGATGATCCGGCCAAAGCCCGTCGAGAGCGTCCAGGTACAAGTCCGATACCGATAGCGCGAATCGCCTGTCACCAAGTCTGGTTCTATGCTGGAATAGCCGGTCTTCGACGAGAAGCCCGAGCGCGTCTTCCGTCTGGGCCGGAGAGTTGAGATCGGCGGAACCGATGTCCATCTCATACCCGTCCCATAGCGATTCGGCAACCGAGTCGAACACGCTGCGGTAATCTGCTCGAATGTCCCACAGGGGCGCGCTCTTACGCTCGACCCATCTTTCTACATCGTTGACCAGAATCCGGCGACAAGCCTCGTCATCCATGATCGTCTCACGAAAAGAGTAATGAACACGAGACTCGCGCTCGATTATCATCGCGAACTCGGCTGTCGCCTTCACGACCGCGCGGTGATGAGACTCTGCTTCACGCTGGACCTGATCCAACAGTTCTTGGACGCGAGCCCCTTCCACATAGGCATCGCTCGGCTTTCTCATTCTGAAAAGAGCCGCCTGCTGCCTGCTGAAGGCCAGAATCGGATCGTTGATGTAGACCACCATCTCGGACGCGCCGGGACGCCCCTGTCGCGCGGCGCGTCCCCTTATCTGGCGTTCGACTC
>JAAXHY010000342.1 GCA_012270665.1 Dehalococcoidia bacterium | reverse complement strand
CGGGAGGAAGTCTCTGAGTATCTGAACTTTCTCTCCTCAGACGAATCTATAGCCGTATTCCGCGGATTCGGCTTCTCCGCACCTCCTCCTGAGTGAACCAACCTTGTTGTTCGAGACTGTTGTCCTCACCCTGCGTGTCGCAATAGTTGCGACGCTTCTGAACCTGCCGCTCGCCCTGGCCCTAGCCTGGCTGGTAGTCAAGAAGCGAGTCCGAGGCGCGTTCATTCTCGAGGTCCTCGCCTCGCTGCCACTGGCTGTTCCCCCTGTGGTGGTCGGATATATGCTCCTGCTGCTCTTGGGACGCCGGGGACCGATAGGCTCTCTAGTCGAAAGCGCGCTCGGACTGGAAATCGCCTTCACCTGGGTCGCCGCCGTTCTCGCCGCCGCCATCGTCTCTTTTCCCCTCGTATCTCGCGCCGTTATGACCGCCATGGAGGAGGTTGACGAGAGGCTGGAGAGGTCGGCGCGCACCCTCGGGGCCGGGACGGTCAGGGTGGCGCTGACGATAACCCTGCCGCTTGCCCATAGAGGAATACTAGCCGGCATTCTGCTTGGATTCATCCGCGCCCTGAGCGAATTTGGCGCTACGATCATCGTTGCAGGCAACATCCCGGGCAAGACACAGACAGTCCCGCTCGCAATCTACGACAACATTCAACTGGGTCGCGGAGAGGATACGATGTTCCTCGTACTGGTGGCGCTCGCGCTGGCGCTGGCGACCCTGGCCGCTCACAATTGGTTGCTAAGACGCTCCCAGCGCGAAAGGGGCGCATAGTTATCATGCTCGAATCTCGCGCTGTCCAATCCGACCCATTCTTGCAATTCAACATACGAAAGGCATACCGAGGATTTACCCTAGACTGTGCCGGACGGTTCGACCGAGGTATCACCGCCGTCTTCGGACCATCCGGCAGCGGCAAGACCACGCTTCTGGACTGCCTCTCCGGTATGCTTTCACCCGACGAAGGCGACATAGAAGTCGAAGGAACCGTAGTTTATTCGTCTTCCGCCGGAATCAGCGTGCCGTCAGAGAAGCGTCGGTTCGGGTACGTGTTTCAGCAGGGCGCGCTCTTCCCACACATGAGCGTCCGCGCCAACGTCGAATACGGATACAAACTCACTCCTCACGCCGAGCGAGAATTCGAGCCCAACGACCTCGCTGACCTCCTCACGATAAGTCATCTCATGGACAGAGGCGTCGGCAACCTCTCTGGTGGCGAGAGACAGCGCGTCGCGCTCGCCCGGGCGCTCGCCTCGTCTCCCAGGCTTCTGCTGATGGACGAGCCTCTCGCATCCCTCGACGCCGCCCACCGCGCCTCTATCCTCACCCATCTCAAGAGCGTCTCCGAACGGCTTGACGTCCCCATGGTCTTCGTCTCTCACTCGCTGTCCGAAGTCCTCGCGCTCGCCCCGAACATGTACGCGCTGGACGCAGGGAGCATGGTCGCCTACGGCAGCACTCCAGAAATCATGGCTCACCCCTCGGTCGCCCGGATCGCCGACTACGGAACCCTGGAGAACATTCTGAGCGCAAGGCTTCTCGAACACGACAACGAAGACGGCACCTCCAGGCTGGCCATAGGAGACGCGGTGCTGGTCGGCCCCCCAACAGGATCGAGTCCCGGCGAGTCAGTTTCAGTCTCCATCCGTTCGGGCGACATCATCCTAAGCCTCGGAGCGCCGCCGCTCACCAGCGCGCGCAACGCAGTTCCCGCGGTGGTGCGTGATGTGCGCGAGACACAAGGATTGGCGCTCGTGTATCTGGACATGGGCGAGATGATAGTCGCCGAGGTCACGCCCGGCTCCGCTCGACAACTGAACTTGATACGCGGACGCGACGTTCACCTCGTCATCAAGACCAACAGCATCCTCACCTTCGCGCGGGACGCGGACTAGACGCCAATCTTCGGACACGCCGGGTCCAGAGGACACCCGGAGCAAACCGGGCGCGTCTTGCAGACATCTTTCCCGTGCATGACTATGAGCGCGTGATACTCGTTATAGAGTGCGACGTCTCTCGGAATACCGTCATGGAAGACCGACTGAATATCCGCGTACTTAATCCTTGGATCCACCAGCCCCAGCCTGCCGAATACCCGTCGGGTGTATGCGTCCACCACGAACGATGGACGCCCGAAAGCGTACAGCATTACGTCGTCCGCGGTCTCCTCGCCGACCCCGTAGATGGATAGGAGCTCGTCTCTCAATTTCCCATCTGGACACTCGGACATCGCCTCGAAATTGTCGCCGTAGCGTTCCCCTAGGAACTCGCAGAGCGCCCGTAACTTCCTGGCCTTCGTCCTGAAGAATCCCGCAGGTCTGATGATCTCCTGGATCTCCGCGTCGCCAGCCTCTCTGATAGCGTCCGGCGACAACTTGCCCGCCGACTTCAGATTCTCGATCGCGCGCCGCGCGTTCATCCACGTCGTCCTCTGGACCAGAATCGCCCCCACCATCACCTCGAACCGCGTATCCGCGGGCCACCACTTCTGCGGTCCATGATGCTCCCGCAGCCTGTGATACACATCGGTAAGGGATAGCTGCGGGATGATTCTCTTCCTCTTCAAGGCGCCAGGCGCCAGTGTTGAGTTGTTTCCGAGTATGATTATAATGAATCTCAAGAAATCTGTACCGACGAGGCAAGAACATGAAGATACGGGGAACGATAAGGGGACGGAGCATATTTCTGGACTCTCTTCCCGGCTTTGCATTGGATCAGCGCGTGGAGGTTGACATCACGCCCGTGGAAGATACAGTTGAGACAGCCGAAGCCGACACCCGCGAGCCAGCCCAGAAGCGCAAGCGGGGTACCAGATTCTCAGACTTGGGCATATCCGCGGAAGAGTTGGACGCCCGAATAGCGACTGAGCCGCGGTTCGAGTTCATCAGGCGAGCCGACGAACACAGGAAGAAACGGGAAAAGCTGGGAGGGGGCAAGTCGAATCTGACCACGCAGTGGATAAGGGAAGATAGAGATCGTTGACTGCTTATGTCATTGACACCAGCGCACTGGTCAAATTCGTCATAGCCGAAGAATACAGTGATCTGGTCAGGCGGATTGTCTCTATGCATGATGCCTCTGAAATACAACTGATCGCGCCGAACTTCCTTCTTGTCGAATGTGCGAACGTTCTATGGAAGAACGCCTTGCGTACAGCAGAACCCTTTGAGGACGTCAAGGCCGCTATCGATGACCTGCGAGGAATCAACATCCGTCTCGTGCCGCAGGAAGATCTTCTCGAAGATGCGCTCCGGCTGGCCCTGGACACGAACATCACCGTGTACGACGCTCTGTACTGTGCGCTTGCCCGACGCGAGGATGCCGAATTGATTACCGAGGACAGAAGACTGCGGAACGCCCTTGATGGCACGGATATCCGCTACCTGACACTCCGAATATGGGCTGAATGACCCTATCCTGACAGCATACCGAGGAACCCCCATGCTAGACCTGCTAATCCAAAACGGCCTGATAATAGACGGAACCGGAAACCCGGGCTACTACGGCTCCATAGGCGTCGAAGACGGTCAGGTCCGCGTCTTCAGAGGCGCGGTCCGCGACGCCGAAGCGGCCCGCGTCATAGACGCCACCGGCATGGTCATCTGCCCAGGCTTCATTGATATGCACGCCCACTCCGGACTTGTCCTACTGTCACAGCCCGAACACCAGCCCAAAGTCCGGCAGGGAGTCACCACCGAGCTGATCGGAGTGGACGGTAATTCCTACGCGCCCTTCAAGTCGCAGGAGGACTTCCGCCAATTCGTCGAAATCAACTCCGGCCTGGACGGGGATCCACCTCTTCCGGGATCATGGTCAACCGTCGAGCAGTACCTCGATATGTTCGACCGAAAGTCCGCCGTCAACATCGCCTACATACTCGGCAACTCGCCTGTCAGAATTGACGCCATCGGCTGGGACTCCACCCCTGCCAACGAGCGCGACATAGCCAACATGAAAGCGATGATAAGAGAGGCGATGCAGGAGGGCGCGCTCGGACTCTCCACCGGCCTCGACTACCCGCCCGGCGGATACGCCAGCACCG
>JAAXHY010000025.1 GCA_012270665.1 Dehalococcoidia bacterium | reverse complement strand
CCTGGGTCTCGAGCATCGAGCCCTGGGTCCTCTTGAGGTCGGCGATCTCTTCCAGCATCGCGGCCTGGGTCCTGAGCGTCTCTTTCTGGACCGCAGGCATCCCAAGCAGCTCGTCGGTCAATATAATGCGACGAGCCTGGTCGAGAAGCTCGGGGTCGTCGCGCAACGCGCGAA
The DNA here is from genome assembly GCA_012270665.1 of Dehalococcoidia bacterium. The sequence goes on along the minus strand of JAAXHY010000025.1, from coordinate 3,658 downwards.
TGAAGTCCTGGGATGTGTTGCCTGCGACCATCATACAACCTCCACTATTTGGGAATTATTATGAATCCCAAGGAAATCATATCAAATTACCCGAACACCGCGCCGCGCTTGAGGTACATGAGGTCCATGCCCATGCTGCGTAAGACCCTCTGTGAGAGGATCCTCCACGTTGTTCCACACTTCACGGATACGGCGCCACGGCGCGCGTCAGGGATCATTGGCTCAAGAGCGAAAGCTCGGGAGACTGACCTACAGCCCGTCCACCGCCGCCGTCCACGAGGCAGACCCAAACCCGGGATCCTGAAGCGCCTCGATCGAGATTCCCAGTCCCGCGAGCTCGGCCGCCAGCACTCTGAAGGACTCAGGGCGGCGGGGCGACAGGAACACGTCCCCGCTCACTATGCCCGCGTAGGCGCTCGCGCGTCCCTCCACATCGTCCGACTTGACCGTCATCATCTCAAGCAGGTTGAAGGCTGCGCCGTAGCTCTCCAGCGCCCACACCTCCATCTCCCCCAGGCGCTGCCCGCCGCCCTGGCTCTTGCCGCCGAGCGGCTGCTGAGTCGTCTCCTGGTAGGCGCCGACCGAGCGAGCGTGCATCTTGTCGTCAGCCAAATGAGACAGCTTGAGCATGTGCTTTATGCCCACCGTCTGACAGCCCAGCAGAACATCTCCTGAGCGGCCGTCGCGCAGCTTGAACTTGCCGGTCACCGGCGAAGGGTCGGACAGGTTCAACTCGCGCCTGCGCGCCATGAGCCTGAGAGTGTCCAGGTCCGCGTCCACCGGCACGTCCTCGCCCCTACCGGCGAGCCAGTCGGAGAGTACCGCGCGAGCGCCTGAGAAGCGGATCGTCCACACTCCCATGAGAAGCGCCTCTTCGCCCATCGGCTCCTCGCGCGCTGCGCCGGCCCACCAGCGCGTCGCCGGCGCGGACGCGCGATCCAACCCGCGCCAGGCCGTCGTCATTCAGTCGCCCAGCGTAGGCGGCGGATACCATCTGCCCTGCGCGAACCACGCTGCGCTGGGACATGAAGGTGTTCTGATTGGAGCGCGCGAGCGGACTGACCTCACGCTCGACCAGCTCGCCCGACTCGTATAGAACACTCGCCCGACCAACGTCCGCCGCGACGACGGCGCCGCCTGAGCGCGCGAGAACCGACTCGAACGCGCCCAGCCTGACCGTCTCGTCCGATACATAAGCGGTCACCGCAACATTGAACGGGGGCGAAACGCGCCGCCGCGGCCGCCGAGACCCGGCGGCCCGCCCCACAGGTGATCGACGACGTCCGTCTCCCTGCGACCCACCTGCGTCATGGCCGTCTCCCTCACCATGGCCAGAATATCCTCAGCGCGCAGAGTGTCCGACTCCGGTCCGTCCCCATCGTGAAGGGCGGCGTTGAGCCGCACGCGGCCAAGCCGACCCAGGCTCAGAGGGTCCGGCGACATGAGGACCCCCCGAAGGCGCTCCCGCCCGCGCTCGGCAGAGGTGGGAGCGCCCGGCCAGTTGGGCGACATTCAAAAAGTCCAGAACGCCATCCTGGATGAGCAGAAGGAACTGCGCGCCAAGTCCGACGCTCTGCAGGAAGCCCAGAATGCTATCCTGGATGAGCAGAGGGACATGCGGAAGACTCAGAATGCCATCCTCGAGGAGCAGAAGTAACTACGGAGTAAATCGGACGCTCTGCAGGAAGCCCAGAACGCCATCCTGGACACCGTGGCGACACTGCTCAGGGATATGAACGAGATCAAGATGGATACACGAGCGCTGCATGGCATGTACAGACGCGAGCATCAGGACCTCCATAGGTTCAGGGGGAAACTATGCAGGCCATGCCGCTCGCGAGAACAGGTATGAGATCGTCAAGCTGTTCGCCAGGTCCCGAACGATGCGGCGGATACGCTACAGCGTACTCGACAGCACCGCGCTGGACGCGATGATCGAGGAGAAGTACGATTCCCTGGACGTGCTTGGTCTCAGCGACGACGCGCTGAACTCCTTTCCCACAGCCGACCTCGTCATCGAGGCCACCGAAAGAAGAAGCTCCAGGCCGGGTTTCTACGTCGTAGTGGAAGCGTCATACACGGCAACGGGCAGCGACGTGACACGAGCGTCCGAGCGCGCCAGAATTCTGCAATGCGCGACGGAACAGGACACCTACGCGGTCGTCGCAGCCGTCAGGCTGGCTCCGAATATCGAAGGTCTTGTCACTGACAACATCGACAGATATCTCGAGGCAGATGGTGGGAACGAAGTATTATGGTTTCCCATAACTGAAGAAGATCTGGAACCACCGGATCCCCGCTAGAACGACATTCCCTACCATTCAGTCTCTCCATGAGTTGACGGGGATCTCCCGTAGTGGAGAGGAACTTGTGCTGTGCATTACCCATATAGTAGAACATGACCGTGATTGGACATTGCCCGCTCGCCCCAAACCGCTACGAGAAATAGGAGCGTGACACAGGCCCACATCACCTGATCTCTCTTGGATATTCCCTCCCCGCGACAGCGGCATAGTGGTTGCCACCTCGCCCTTATGATCACAGGCGTCGGTCTCATGCTCATATACCTGCCCGCCCTGGATGAGAAGCTGAATGCCAGAGACCACCGGCGCCGCCCCTCGCCCTCGCATCCATGATCTCGTACTCAGGGTCAGCTGAAGTCCCAACCGGCGGGAGCTTTCCGGGAACTCAAGACACACTGCTGAAATCCCAGAGACAAAACCGCGCAGTCCGAATACGCGCGCGCATAATGCGCCCGGACGGAGCGCCGTAGCTGACGGAGCGGATTCCAGGGCACACCCCAACGAACAGACAGGGAGAACCAAAGACCCCTGCCATAACAGCCTCAGACTTTAGCATTGAGATGACCACGTCCGAACGCGCATAGTTCGCGTTCAGAAGCCGGAACGAGACATTGAACGAAGGCAACTCGCGCAACAGACCAGCGAAAACCCACAGCGCAGGCAGGAGGGTCTGCACAAACCCTTCCTGCGGAAAGGAGATGAACTCAGGATCCGACTCCATCTTCACTCTCTGTCCCGCCCGCGCCATACGGAACATACACAATCCCATATCCACTCCACCATCCATGCGAGGCCACAAGACGGAGGCCAACGCTTCCCGCCCGATACTACAGGGCGCGGCCCGCCTGGGCATATGTCCCAGGTGCAGAGGCAGGCTATTCAGAAGACATCCCACCGAGCCGCTGAACTGCGTCTCCTGCAGCTATGAGAACTACGACGACTGGTACCAGCCCCACCAATGACGATATAGACAGGCATCCGCGCGGGCGTATCCAACCCCTCACACCCGAACACCCCGGGAGACGGACCTCACGAATTCCGCCCATCGGATCGAGCGGAATCACCTCTAGGCGGCCGTCATGAACCAGCAGACCCTCGCCGGAACGGAGGTCGGCCGACCTGCGGACGATTTCCCCGGCGTCCGGGCTGAAGTATTTCAGATCATCCTCGTCATGACCGCTCACAAGGACTATCGCGCTGGCGCCGCGCAGCATACTCCGGCCGCGGCAGCGCCACTGCGGGTCCTCCCCGTCGTCAGTGAGCCTATCGAGCCTCATACTCGGCGAGAAGACGCTCACAGCGCCACCCATCTTCCGGCCACGCTTCATGAGATGAAGAACCTCCAACGCTAGATG
>JAAXHY010000380.1 GCA_012270665.1 Dehalococcoidia bacterium | reverse complement strand
AGTATAGACATCATCGCCACCCGCAAGTTCATGGACATCAAGTCCGCGCTACTCAGGGCGATACGTGAGGAAGACCACTCGGAGGACCTGCCATGAGCGTAGAAACGGGTATCTCACAGGCGTCTCCCGGCGCGCGCAACGGTTCCTGGACGCAGTCCGTGGACAGGATGGCCAGGCGATGGCTGCCAGCGCTTCTGATAGTCCTCTCGATACTCGCGCTCTGGGAGGCCTATGTTCGCATTTTCGACGTTCAGACGTGGCTCCTGCCCGCGCCTTCCGCAATTGCGGTTGCGCTGTTCCAGGACGCAGGACTTCTCTGGTATCACACGCGGGCGACACTGACCGAGATCATCGTAGGCTTCGGAGTAGCGCTTGCGTGTGGTGTGCTTCTCGCCACGGCAATCGGCATGTCCAGGACCCTCGAACGGGCGCTATACCCATTCATAATCGCCTCCCAGACCATACCCATCATCGTGATAGCCCCTATGCTCCTGATATGGGTCGGCTATGGACTGGCCCCGAAGGTCATCGTGGTCGCGCTCATCAGCTTCTTCCCGATAGTGGTCAACATGGTTGACGGGCTGAAGTCGGTGGACCGCGACATGGTGAACCTGATGAGGACGTTAGGAGCGAATCGGCGTCAGGTGTTCTTCAAAGTGCAGGTTCCCACTTCGCTCCCGTATCTGTTCAGCGGAATGAGAGTAGCCATCGCGGTCAGCGTAATCGGCGCGGTGATAGGGGAGTGGGTCGGCTCCAGCGAGGGTCTCGGATACCTGATGCTCCGCTCCAAGCCTCAGTTCCTGACCGAGCGGGTGTTCGCTTCGATAGTAATACTGTCCGCGCTCGGAATAGGCCTGTTCGCGTCCGTGGGACTACTCGAGCGCCTGGCCATCCCATGGCGTCGCCCTGCTGCTGAAGAGTCGGAAACCCAGAACTAGAAAGTCCGAAACACCAAAAAGTACGGAGACTGACACCCATGAAGAAGTCAACAATCATGTCAATCACCATCCTGGCCCTGTCGCTCGCTCTGCTGTTGGCGGTGTCCTGTAACAATGAGCCGGAAACCGCGTCAATCAAGTTGGCGTTGGACTGGTATCCGAACGCCAACCACCTTGGCCTGTTCATCGCGCAGCAGAAGGGCTACTTCGAGGAAGAAAACCTGGATGTGACGATGTACACGCCGTCCGACCCCTCGACAGTTCTTCAGACTGTCGGAGCGGGGCAGGATGACTTTGGAATGAGCTACCAGCCCGACGTTCTTCTCGCGCGCAACGAGGGCGTGCCAGTGGTCTCGATTCTGGGAGTGGTGCAGCATCCGCTCAACTCGCTGATGACGCTGGAATCGTCCGGCATCACCCGCCCGGGACAGCTTGCGGGCAAGAAGGTCGGATATCCGGGCATCCCCACGAATGAGCCGCTGCTGGAGACGATGCTGAAAGCGGATGGTCTCAACGGTCTTGAAGATATTGAGTTCGTCAACATCGGCTGGAGCATCTCTGAGTCGCTGATAAGCGAAAAGGTTGACGGCGTGGTTGGCGCTTACTGGACGCACGAGAGCATCAACATGGAGAACATCGGCTACCCCGTGAACGTCATGCGAATGGAAGAGTGGGGAGTGCCGGACTACTACGAACTCGTACTGGTGACCAGCGAGAGTTATCTGAAGGATAATCAGGACGTCGCCGAGCGGTTCATACGCGCCATCAAGCGCGGGTTCGAGGAGGCCATCGAAAATCCGCAGGCCGGCGTGGATGTTCTGGTCGCCGAGAACCCGGGTGAGATAGACGAGGCGATAGACAGACCGGGCGCCGACCTGCTCGTCGAAATGTGGCAGCTGCCGTCGGGCGGCGGATTCGGAACGCAGGAGCCAGCGCGCTGGAACAGTTTCGTGCAGTGGATGAAGGACAACGATATGCTGGAACAGTCGCTTGACGCCTCGGCAGCCTACCGCGCCGATCTTGGCAAATAAGCAAACTGGTTAAAGAGAGGTGGAAATGTCATTCACTCAGGAACTGAGAGACAAGCACGCCGACCTCTGGCAGCGGATGGTCACCCATCCGTTCATCGTGGAGATGGGGGACGGGACTCTCTCGCGCGAGAGGGCGCGTCGCTACTTCCTCCAGGACTATGTATTCGTCAACGACCTCGTGGCGATGATAGCTCACGGCACGGCGAAGGCTCCCAACGTGGAGGCGGCGAGTCATCTCTACGCCTTCCTGTCGGTCATACTATCTCCTGAGAACGCGGACGAGAACGACTTCTTCATGCGCGCCTTTGATATACTTGGAGCTACCGAAGAGGACTACTCTTCCGCAACGGCGTCTCCGATCACACAGGCCTTCGGAGACTTTCTGGTAAGGACTGGACTCGGCGGCACATTCGAGGAAGTGGTGGCCGTGTGCTACGTGACCGAGGGCGCCTACCTCGACTGGGGAACGAGGTTTCTGACCGAGGGCAAGAGGCCGGAGAACCCTATATACAGGGAGTGGATCGAACTGCACGGCCCGGACTACCTGGGCGATTTCGTGAGTTGGTGTGAGGGTGTCGTGGATAACGCCGACGATGGCGGCGAACGGAGGGCGCGGATAGAGCGCGTATTCCACGCCGCGCTGCGCTACGAGTACCTATTCTGGGAAGC
>JAAXHY010000545.1 GCA_012270665.1 Dehalococcoidia bacterium | reverse complement strand
AATCATCAAGCGCGTGCTGGGATACAGAGAGCTATGGATAGCGGGCGCGGGATCCATGGGCACGACAATGGCGTGGTCGTCTTTCGTGAACTTCTATCCCACCCTGATGCTGGACGTGTACGACGTATCGCTAAACTGGACCGGGGCGCTGCTGGCCATCGGTATCGCAGTGGGCGGACCGTCGGGGGTGGCGCTCAGCAGAATCGTGCCGCTGGTGAGCGGAAGCAGGCGTAAGAACATACTCCAGGCGATTGGCGTCGCGATGGTGGCAACTTACCTGGGGATGACTCTTACGGACTCGATTCCCCTGCTCATCGCCATAACGCTCGTCAGTGGCGTGGCACAGGGCTATTGGCCGATTCTCAACTCGATACCGTTCTACCTGCCCGGCATAAGACCGCGAGAGTCCGCGGTGGCGCTGTCCTTCATGATGACGCTTGGCACGTTCGGGGTAGCCACCGGCCCGGCGCTGGTCGGCGCGCTCCATGACAGACTCGGCGACCTCAGACTCGCCATGATCATCATCAGCTTTGCCCCGACCCTGCTCGTCATATGCTCGTCGCTCGTCCATATACGCACCGACCACGGCGACGAGTGAGCGAAAGGGATGCGCTAGGACTTCTATCCATTTCGATATGAGGAGACGCGTAATCGGCGATGCGTCAAGTGTGTGGGCAACCGGACGGTCCTAGACGCGAGCGTGATGCCTCGGCGATGGAACGACCGCTCACTCGGGGTCCAACTTTCTGCTATGGTGGGAGTCCGATGTATATATGAAAGGAGTCCGACATGAACTCAAACCAGAAGCCGGTCGCCGTGGTAGTGGGAGCGACATCCAAATGGCAGTCAGACGGTCGGAACACCCATTTGATTCACGGCAGATCGCTTGACGACAGCGAGTTGCCCGTAGGCGCGCGCTGGGGTGTGGGGGGAGCCATTTCCCAGAAATTCGCGAAAGAGGGCTTCTTCACCGCGCTGACCACACGCAACGCCTCCAACGCGGCCGCGCTGGAGGAAGCAATCCGGGAAGAGGGCGGCGAAAGCATGATCGTCGAGCTGGATCTGGCGTCTCGAGACTCGATATCGAACGCGTTCGCCCAGATCCGGGAGCAGGCCGGAGACCCGGACGTCCTGGTTTACAATGCGGGCTACCTGGAGGGTCGAGATCTTCCACCCGAAAAAGAGCTACTGGAATATATTCCCTACGAAATACTCGAAACCGCGCAGCACATCTCAGTCAGCGGGCCCTTCCTGGTTGCCCAGGAGGTTCTACCCGCCATGCGGGAGCGAGGGGAGGGATCTTTTCTGATTTCAAATAACTCGTCGTCGCTGCGGGGCAGGAAGCGCTATACCGGCCAGTCTCTGTACTATCCGAGGGTGATGATGCGGACGCTGGCGCAGGCGTTGACTGAGGAATACTCCGAGTACGGCGTACATGTCGCCAATGTGGTGATAGACGGCACGATAGACTCTCCGGGTACGCGAGCCATGCCGCGCAGTCAGCAGCATCCCGAACTGCTAATCAATCCGGTCAAGATCGCCGAGGCATTCTATTACCTGCATACCCAGGACAAGTCGTGCTGGACTCACGAACTCCAATTGACCCCCTACGCCGCCAAGCCGAGTTTTTAGGGACCGACGGGGCGCGTCTCAGGCAGGCTATTCGGGTTCGCCGGTGTAGAACGCGGTAGTTCGTCTTGCCGCCTCACGCGCGGCGGCGGGGTCTGTTCCGGTCGCTATCGCTACCCGCGCCCACTCTTCACTGCTGCCAGCGATGAACGCCTTGCCGTCCGGCGAGGTTACGAAGGCGATTTCGTCCGGCTTCGGCTCGGTCGGTCGCGCGATGTGAATTGCGAGTCCCAGGAGAGACAAATCCCAGCCGATGCCGGTCGCCCCAGGCCCGTACTCGTCCCAGTTCTCGGAGAGATACGATTCGCGCGTGAGTGTTCTGTGTCCTTATTCTCTAGCGGACCGCCGAGGCCCCTGTCAGGAGATAGGAGACTTCCGGCGGTATATCTGGATTCTGTGGCGGTTGGCCTCGGTCACATAGACACGCCCGGCGGCGTCGAGCTTAACGGACACCGGAGCCCAGAATAGGCTCTCCACATGCGCGGACTGGGCGTGAGGATCGTCGCCATAGACGTCGGGGAGGTCAGGCTTGAGATTGGCGGTGGCCCTGGCGTCCGCCTCCTCACGGTTGGTCTCCATGAAGTTGGCTGCCCACTTGGAAAGGGTCGCTTCGCCCCTGAGAACCTGAAGCGGAGCTCCGTCGGCGTCGAGTACCTGCATCCTCTCGTTGCCCCAGTCGGACACGTACATACGGCCGATCTCATCTACGGCGATCCCGGATGGGCGCCGGAGTTGTCCTTCTTCCCGTCCCGATGCGCAGTAGGTGGCGACGAAGTCGCCTTCGGGCGAGAATCGCTGTATCCGGTCGTTTCCCCAGTCGGCCACGTACAGGTCTCCGCTGGGCGCGACGGTCAGTCCCCAGGGCAGTCTGAACTGTCCCTCGGAGGAGCCCTGAGAACCTAATGCGTTCAGGAAAGTACCCGACGAGGTGAACTTCTGGACGCGGCTGTTGTGGGTGTCGGCGACGTAGATGTTGTCGTCGGGGTCGAAGGCGACGCCGGACGGGCCGTTCAGTTCGCCCTCGGCTGCGCCATGCGTACCCCAGTTGGTTATGAATCCGCCGTCATAGTCGAAGGCGGTGATGCGGTGCATATAGTCGTCGGCGACGTAGATGTGCCCCTGGCCGCTTTCGGCGGCGCAGGTAGGGGAGATCAGTTGACCGTCGCCCTCGCCCAGATATCCGAAGGCGCCGTAGTACTCGCTGTCCAGATCGAAGACGGTGCCCCTGACCCCGCGCTCTCCGAAGTCCCTGGAGCGGTTGGGCACGTAGAGGCGCCCGTTCCGCGCGGCAACGGTGTCGGTGGGATATTCGAAGCCGCGACCCTCCATCGCGACGATACCAATGGTCTGCCAGTACTCAAGCATGATGTCTAGGCCAGTTGGAATTCTCTGGTAGAGGCAGAGAGCCTGAGCAAATGAGCCACGCTCCGGCGGTCGAGATCGCCCTGAGCGAAGCGGACGAGCGTGTCGCGCGTCTTGTCGGACACCGAGAAGGCGCCCATCTCGTCCAGGCAGCGATCCACGAGACGTTCGGGGGATAGCCTGTCTGTGTCCTCTGAGCATATCCTGTCTATCATCGCGCTGACGCCCGGCTTGTCGGCGTCGCCGAACTGCTCGGAGGCGAAGTTGATTCTCTCCACGAGGGCACCGGTGTCTATCCACTCGGCGCCTTGATGCCAGCCCTCCACGCTGGGTGGATTGTTGAGCTCCTGTCCCATCCACACGCTCTGCCTGTATCTTGGGATCATGTCCCTGCGCGGCATATCGAACTCGCCGGTCATTCGGAGTACGCTCACCAGAAACTCGGCGGGACCCTTTACCTTCCTGTACCGCGCGTCCTCCGACTTGAAGAAGTCGGAGTTGAACAGCGCGCGCAGAACCGCCCTGATGTCGTAGCCGCTGTCAAAGTAGGCGCGAACGAGGATTTCGATGGCCTCCGGGTCTCTGGGCGGAGTGTACGGCCAGGCGGGAACGGGCGGCTCGTCAGCGACGAAGAAGTGGTACAGATGCCTGGATATGAAACGCGCAGTAGAATCCTGCTGGCAAATGATGGCGATGATGTCTTCGCCGTCGAATGCGCCCGTATGTCCGAGGAAGGTCTTCTCGCCGTCGTCGTGGTCTTCGGGGCGGTAGTCGAAGTGGTATGCGATACGACCATAAGGCCAATCGGAGTCTCTCATCGAGCGCACTATCATGTACTCAGTGTTGCCGATGGTCCAGCCGGTAAAGGCGCGGGCGCACTCCTTGATGTCGTCCTCGGTGTAGTTGCC
>JAAXHY010000250.1 GCA_012270665.1 Dehalococcoidia bacterium | reverse complement strand
CCACACCCTGCATATCACCCGTTCGGGTGATTTCTTATCACCCATCTGGGCTATGACAAACGTTCTTATTTGTCACCCGAAAGAACTATGACAAATGTTCTTGGTGTTGATTTGCGCCGTCCACCTTCGACAAGCGTGACGGGCGGATATGGTGTATCATCCGTTGGGAAAATCGGGCATGGATGCCGAATTTAGGAGAGAACGCGCCGATGGAACGCATCAGGCTGATGATAGTTGAAGACTACGAACCCCTCCGTGTCGGGTTGCGGGTGGTGTTCGAAGGTGAGGAGGACTTCGAGGTCGTCGCGGACCTCGCTGACGCCGAGTCCGCCGTTAGGGAGGTGGAGAGAATCCGCCCCGACGTGGTTGTGATGAATGTCCATATGCCGGGCATGGAGGGCATCGAGGCCTGCCGTCTCCTGCGAGATATGGTCCCCGACTCCAATGTGGTGATGCTCACGTCCAGCGAAGACGAACGGGTGGCGGTGGCCTCGATGCTGGCCGGCGCGCGCAGTGTTCTGCTCAAGAGAGGCGGTACGGACAGACTGCTCCGCGCCGCGCGCGCCGCCGCCAGGGGTGAGACTCTCATCGAACCGGCCCTGATACGGCGCGCGCTCGACAGCGTGAGACAGCCCGCCGCCGGACAGCGCCGCGAGTCATCCCGAGGACGCGGCGAGGACGCGCACCTGTCGGACAGGGAGATTCAGGTCCTTCACCTAATAGCGCAGATGAAGACCAACGGGGAGATAGCCCAGACCCTGATCATAAGCCCAAACACCGTAAAGACCCACGTCAGCCACATCCTGCGAAAGCTGGACCTCCACGACCGCCACGAAGCCGCCCTCTTCGCCGCCCAAGCGGAGTCCGCGAACTGACCCACACCGCCACCCCTTCTACTTCAGACGCGATCGCGAGGATACGCTACATGGTCTGACAGCCCGAAATCGAGGAATTTGAGCGCCGCAAACGACTCGCCATTCTCGTCGAGGCCGCCCGGTCGCCGCTGAAGCGTAACCTCGGCTCCAAGTCCAAGTACGGCGTCAGGCCGTGAAGCGAGATTCTTAGTCCTACTCCCAACGATGGCTGCCAAGCCATGACTCGAATACCCAGGATTGGTTATAATCAATCCTGATTCGACAACGAGAAAGATTCCATTGACGATGACTATGACTATCCAAGACGTAATCAGGTGGATAAAAGAGGACCCGGAGGCAAAGGAAGAACTCCGCCGAATCCTCCTGACCGAAGAACTGCTCAGCCTGCCCCAACGATTCGACAGGCTGGTCGAACTTACCGAGCAGAACAGTCGGATTGCCGAACAACACAGTCGGGACATTGCCAGACTGTTCGAGCTTGCTGAACAACACAGTCGGGACATTGCCATGCTGGTCCGGGACATCGCCAGGCTGGTCGAGGACATCGGCAATCTGGTCAAGATAGTGGAGCAGCAGGGTCAGGACATCGGTATGCTCAGGGGTCTCGCGCTTGAAACCGCCTTGCAAGGGCGCGCGATCTCGTTGTTGAGCGGCAGGTTCAAACTGCGCCGGGGTAGGGTGATGAGAGGCCCCGTCATGATCGAAGTAAACCATCAGTTCGAGGACGCTGTTGACGCCGCCACCGACGCCGGAATCATCACCGAAGACCAGAATCAGCGAATCTTCAATACCGATCTCGTAGCGCGAGCCAGAGACCGCGCCTCCGGCGATGTCGTCTATGTCGCCGCGGAAACTTCTTTCACAATCGAGCCGGGAGACATTCGACGCGCGAGCGAAACTGCCCGCGCGCTCAAGCTTGTGTTCCCGTCCAACGACGTTAAGACAGCCGTATTTGGAGGGATGATCAATATCCAGAACTCCGACTGGGCCAAGCAGGAGGGCGTGGAAGTGTTCATAGTGGAACTCCCCCGCTGAGTGAACGACCCTCATGCACTCTGACGCTATCGCCGACTGAGAATCTCTAAGATGTCATCGGTCTTACGTTCTCGGTAAACCGGTCCAGCAGTCCGAATGTCTCGTCGAGGGTCTGGCCCTGGAAGTTGAGCATCAGGTGGTTCACGCCCATGTCCTCAAGCCGCTTGATGTCATCGGCGATCACCTCGGCGTTGCCCGTGAGCAGCCGGCGCTCGCCGTCCACTATCTGGGCCTCGGTGTCGTCGTACCAGTTCACGCTGTAAGCGAAGTCCATCTCGGCGGGGTCGCGTCCGGCGTCCTCGGCATGTGAGCGCACACGACCCTGGTAGTCCGCCAGTTGCTCGAATGTGCCCACCGGGAACTTCGGATTGCTGCAGATAGGGTACCAGGCGTCGCCAAGCTGGCCCGCTCGCTTGAGCGCAGGCGGACTCTCCCCGCCAATCCATATCGGCGGATGCGGCTTCTGCACCGGTTTGGGGGCGAACGCGATGTCCGAGAAGTTGGCGTAGTCGCCGTCGAAGGTAGGGTCGTCGTTCGTCCAGAGCTCCTTGAACACGCGCAGATACTCGCTCCCGACCGCGCCGCGCTCCTCATACGGAGGCGCGCCTATCGCCTCGAACTCCTCCTTCATCCATCCCACACCGCAGCCCACAATCAGCCGCCCGTTCGACAGCACGTCAATGGTTGACAGTATCTTCGCGGTAAGCACCGGACTGCGGTGCGGCAGCACCATCACCGACGTTAGCAGCTTTATCGTCGAGGTAATCCCCGCCAGGTAGCTGATCGTCGTCAACTGCTCCATGTACTCTCCGGCCACCGAACTAACGAACGCGCCGCTCTCGTTGTAGGGATAGACGGATGCAATGCTGTTGGGAACGACGATGTGGTCGCTGACGCTCAGTATCTCGAATCCCAGTTCCTCGCCCTTCTGCGCGAGCGCCACGAGATTCTCAGGCGACGCCAGAGGGCCGCGGCTTGGCGCTCCAAATCCGTATTCCATAATGTTCTCCTTTCGTTCGATACACTTCGCACTATATTATATGCGCTAGAATATAGAGTGGATAGGCGTTGCTCTCCTTCGTCGAGATGGACAAGATTCGTTCCGTTCCTCTACCAAGCCTTTAATCTCCGTCTATGAAATCCTCCAGCGCCTTGAAATACGTCTCGCCGCCGATGCGCACCGTATCGTTATGCCCCGCTCCGCGTATCGGGTACAGCGTCTTCGGCTCGCTGGCCGCGGCGTAGAGTTTCTCTGCCATCCAGTATGGAACGGTGTCGTCGCGGTCGCCGTGCAGGATCATCAGCGG
>JAAXHY010000231.1 GCA_012270665.1 Dehalococcoidia bacterium | reverse complement strand
GAGTTCAACGAGGACCCGCAACTCGGCGACTTCCTCATAAGGAACATTCTTGGAGTGGACGCGCGGCGCGGCGCGCTGGCGGTCGGGGAGATTCTGAAAGAGGGCCAAACGGTGCAGTTCCACCTGCGGGACGCGGAAACCTCGTCGCAGGACCTGGACGCTATGCTCACGCAGTACACCGACGACAAGACCCCCGAATCCGGCGCCGGAGCGCTGCTGTTCCAGTGTCTCGGACGCGGCTCGTATCTCTATGGGCGTCCGGACCACGACACTGATATGTTCCGCGACAAGGTGGGAGACCTGCCGCTGGCGGGCTTCTTCTGCAATGGAGAGATAGGCCAGGTATCAGGGTCCACCTACCTGCATGGTTACACAAGTTCGTTCGGCATCTTCAGGCCCAAGACCCCCCTCCTTGCTGGTCTGTAACCGTGAGAATGCCCAGAAGGTTTTTTGGACAGCAGATCTCCGTAGAACGGGATGCCGATACCCGCGAACCTCTGGCGTTTTCTTTTGGAAAAGAGTCCCACCGCGTCGAGCGAATTATGACGTCCTGGCAGGACTACGACTTCCCCAGCGACGGACGCAAGCACAGGTGGTGGCAGCGTCACCACAGGAACTACTACCGGATACTTACCACTGAAGGCAGACATTTCGAGATATATTACGACCGGGGCGTAACGATGGACAATCCAAAGTATATGCGCTGGTACGTGACACGGGAGCTTTGACATCTTGAGAATACTGGTTACTAACGACGACGGAATCAACGCGCCCGGAGTGTGGGCGGTGGCTGAAGCATTGACTGGACTCGGCAAGGTATCGGTGGTGGCGCCCGATAGGGATCAGAGCGGCGTGGGCACGGCGCGCACACTGCTCACCGTGCTGCGAGTCCACGAGGTGGAATCGCAGTTGGAGGGTGTGACTGCGCACACGGTTAGCGGGACGCCTTCGGACTGTGTAATACTCGCGGACGGCAGCCTGTTCCCGGAGCCGTTCGACCTGGTGGTGTCCGGCATAAACAACGGCGCCAACATGGGTCTGGATGTCCTGGACTCCGGCACCTTCGGCGGCGCGCTGAGAGGCTATTTCCACGGGATACGCTCAATCGCGGTTTCGGTCGCCGGGATTAGCGGGGTAGATTACGAGCCCGCGGCCCGCGTCGCCAGGAGTCTCGCGCTCCGCATCGCGGAGGATTCCGAGGACGGACCGCTCCTGTATAACGTGAATGTCCCCAATGTGTCCGGCGACCGCATCCGGGGTGTGAAGGCCACTACCCTCGGCCCGAAGGCTTATCTGGAGACCATCGAGCGCGGCCACGACGGTTGGCGGTCTCACTACTGGATCAAGCACAATCGCCCCACCAATCAGAAGACTCCCGAAGGCTGTGATGTCTGGGCGATGCGCAACAACTGGGTCTCGATAACGCCACTGACCCCCGAGTTCGTGTGGGGCCGCGGCGCTCGCGACTTGTCAGAGTTGACAGACAGCGTGGCCAAGGACGCGGGGCTGGCTCACCGATAGAAACTACAAACTTTCTCGTGAACATTGGCGCAAGGTTCTTGGGGACTATCTGGAGTCTCGTTCGTCCATTGCCGACGAGATGGCGTCGCGGACCTCGGTGACCGTATCGGGGCCTATGTCCTGGGCCTCGGCCAGGACGCTTTCAGCGACGGCTTGGACAGATTCTCTTTCAGACATGCCTAGGCGAGATGACACGTCTCGCGCACCTTGGAGGGTGCCCGCGATGGCGCGGCGCAGGTCGGCCCCGACCTCGTGCGCTCCGCGCACAATACCCTGGGCGGCTCCCGACAGAGTGCGAGCCGGGCTTTGGGCGGTCCTGCCTAGTGCCTGTATGGTTCCCACCAGGGCGCTCCTGGCTAGGATCTCCAGGTCTTCTTCGGCTTCGCCAGCGGCGTTGAGAACTCCCCTGGCGGCGTGCAGAGCGATTTCTGCCCCGGAGTCTCCCAGGTTCGATACTGGGCCTGTCACATCGCGAACCGTGTCGGATACTGTTCTGGCGATGGCCCCTGCCGAGGCCTCGGCGCGTCCGGCGGCCGCCGTCGCCGCCTTGGTGGATGAGGCCAGTTGGTACGCGGTTACTCCGACGGCCACGTCCACTCCAGGTACGTGGCGCAGGTAACTGTAAGGGAACTGGGCGGCGAACCTGATCCCTGGTACGGAGCTGACCGCACGAGTCATGTCTGCCGAACCAGCCAACAATTCCTCCATGACGGTTTCGCGGCTGGCCTCGCCCTCCTCACGTATGGTAGCAAGGGTGTTTAGCGCTACAAGACCGAGAGTGAACGATACTACGAACAGGAAGTCGTAGCCGGTGAGGCTGAAGGCGGGTAGGTCAACCGTTCTGGTGGGATCAATCCATTCCACGCTTATGCTGAAGGCGCGGACGCTGAAGAAGTCGGCGAACCTGCCGCCAATCAGCGGGGCAAATCCAGCACCCAGGTTGGTGGCGAGCGAGGCGCCTGCGAGGTATGGAGCTGCGTTGCCCACAGGCGCGAGTTTCATGCCTATCACGCCGGTGGAGACATTGATGCCCGCTACCGCTATGCCCGCGAATACGTGCAGGACTACGAGCAGGGGTATCGTCATGGCGTGTCTGTCGGGCAGCGTTGTGAATGTCCAGCCGATTATGACGAGCAGTAGGAGCGAGGTGCATAGGGACAGGATGACCTTGCTTCCGAGCCTGTCGGCCATCGGACCCCAGACGCGAAGGAACATCATATTGGATAGCTGGCTGACGACTGTGAGGGCTATGACCGCCGTGAGCGGAAGTCCGATTCTCTCCAGCATATACACCGCGAAGAAAGGGATAGCGAGATTGGCGGTGAATCCCCTGAAGAACAGGAAGTTCATGAGCTGCCTGAAGTTCCTGTCTCTCAGCGGCATCACTAGGTTGTCTCTCAGGGAAGGCCTGCCTCCGACCGGAGTCTGCATCAGGGGTTCGGGAGCGAGGGACATGAAGACTGGGCTGGCCATTCCGATGAATACTGCGCCGGCGAGCATAGCTATGGTGTAGCCGTACACTCCGGCGTCTCCGGGATTCTGGGTCTCCCAGAAGTTCACGAAGAAGGCGGCGGCGAGGCCGAAGACGATGGAGGCGATGGTTGCCAGCGTGAGACGCCTGGAGAAGAAGCTACCTAGCATATTCGAGGGAACAAGGTCGCGCTGCCAACCGTTATAGTTAGCTGCGGTGGCCGCGGCAAGCAGGCTGCGGAGCGTGACCAATCCGAGCAGTGCGGACACCGACAGGGCACCGGGTATTTCCATGAAGACAGGGATCAGGGCGATTGGGATCCAGATTGCCTGAGACAGTGTCCATGTGGACACCGCGATAGCCTTGCGCATCTTCAGGCGTTCGACAAGGGTGACCATGAGTATCTGTGTGGGCTGGACCAGGAAGGGGAGGGCGGCGAGGACGCCTATCTGAAAGTTGTTGGCTCCCATCAGCAGGGCGTAGGCGGCGAGGAAGCCACTGCCTGTGATGCTTCCGAAGCCCATCGAGGCCGCACCCTCCCAGGTCAGCCATTTCATGCCCCTCGTGGTTTCTTCCTCTGTAAGAGTTGGCTTTGGGGAAAACAGTCGCATACCCCGCCATCCTATCGTATAGAGGCTTCTACGGAGTTGCCTGTCCCGCCATCACGCCCGTGCAACGTTCGTTGTCAACCGCGACGCTGCCATTGACCAGGACGAAGGGTATGCCAGCAGGGAACTGGACGGGGTCGTCGTAGGTAGCGTTGTCAATGACGTGGTCGGCGTCGAAGACGACGATGTCGGCGAAGTAACCCTCTTTGACCAGTCCGCGATCCGTCAGTCCGAAGCGTCGGGCGGCGTTGTCGGTCATGCGCTGGACCGTCTGCTCCAGGCTGATGACGGGATGCTTCTTGCGGAGGCGTCCGAGGAAGCGGGGGAAGCATCCGTAGGCCCTGGGATGGGGCATCGAGCCTATGGGTATCGCGTCGCTGCCCACCATGTAGTCGTCTCGGGCGAGGAATTCCATGGCGTCGCGGCTGATCTGGTCCCACACACGAACGCTGTCGGGCGGCGCGCCACGATAGCATATCTGGCCGTCCTCGTCGGCAAGCAAGTCAATAAGAGTTTCACCGGGGCTCTGCCCGCGTTCGGCGGCCACATCCGCGAGGCACATGCCCTCCAGGTCTTTGTTGACCTTCATGTAGGTAAACACTGCGTCATGCAGTGTGCGGCGCGGGTGACTTTCCAGCTCTCTGACCAGCCTGCGCCGGAGGCGTCCATCACGCAGCCTTCGCATGATTTCGTCCGGGCCGCCGATGTGATCCTGGCTAGGCAGGAAGCTGAGCGGGAAGGAGCTGCCGGTGGGGTACGGGTAGAGTTCGAGCGTGCAGTCAACGCCTTCGGCTTTGGCCTGGTCTATCAGTTCCATGCGCTCGTCCACCTGCCCGGCGTTGGAGGCGTCGGTGCGGTAGTGGGAGAAGTGAACCTTGACGCCGGCCCTACGGCCTATTTCCAGAGCCTCGGGAACGCCGCCTCCGCCGAAGCCGCGGTCTGTGTTCACGTCACGCAGGTGGGTGGTGTAAACGCCGCCGTACTCGGCGACCACCCTGCATATCGCTATGAGTTCGTAGGTGTCGCTCCAAGCGTTGGGATGGTATGACATCCCGGTGGCGAACCCGACCGCGCCCTCCTCCATGCCCTGGCGCACCAGGTCGAGCGCCTTGTCCAACGCCTCGCCACGCAGAGGAGCGTCCTCGAATCCGACTGTCTCCAGCCGGATCGCGCCGTGAGCTATGTTGTACGCAGTGTTTATCGAGACCTTCTTGTGGTAGTGCGAGCGAAACGCCGCGACGCTGGACATATCGAGGTCTTCGGGCGGTTCGCCCAGTATCCCGGACAGGTATCGCCGGTACATCTTGTAGTTGTCCGCGGACATGGGGGCGTAGCTGAGGCCGTCCTGTCCGAGGATCTCGGTGGTGATGCCTTGCCGGAGTCCGTTGGCGTGCTGGTGGTCCCAGAGCAGAACGCCGTCGGAGTGGGCGTGGGTGTCTATGAATCCCGGGGATACGGTGAGGCCGGTGGCGTTGATTACCCGGCGCGCTTCCGCTTGCGTCAGGTCGCCAATCACGTCTATGCGCTCGCCGACTATGCCGACATCGGCTCTGAATCCGGGCGACCCGCTCCCATCAACGACCGTACCGCCGGTTATGATTACGTCGAACATCACCCACCTCGACTCACAGGTTCATTACTATCGAGCGGAGTATATCACAGGCCATAAAAGCCAAGGACATCCCAGGGCCTTCGCAAGGTCGGCGGACGATGCGACATATATCATAGTTTATAGATACGCGGAAAAGCGCTGGGCGTTAACTGGGAGGGTCACAGGGTCGGGCTGGGACGGTTTTCATCCAGAGTCGCCCAGAGTTTTCCCAGCGTTGAAGCTACGAAAGAATTGTTTCGCTGTCTTTTGGCCTGCGCTATAAACAGTGACTTATATGTATGTTCTGAATCCGTGCCATAATTGTAGCACAGAATGAAGT
>JAAXHY010000423.1 GCA_012270665.1 Dehalococcoidia bacterium | reverse complement strand
CGCCGCTTCCGAGTAACGATTAGCCAGCCAGCTGGTTAGCCGGACGAAAGTCGTGTGGAATCCACGCCCCGTTTTTTGGTAATATGGACATGGTGAGCCAACGTAGCTCAGTCGGCAGAGCAGCTGTTTCGTAAACAGCAGGTCGGCGGTTCGAGTCCGCCCGTTGGCTCCACCAAACTCTAGGGAGGCAGGCAAGGAACGCTTATTGAGACTGGCACATCCGAAATACGAGTGTGCCATGAAGCGAGTGAAAGCGGCTATCTGGGCTGCGCCCCGCGCTAACTGGTTGCAGAGAGACTCTGCCTGCCGCAGACCTGACGAAATGACAGAAGTCACCGACGCTTCATCGGATGCGGAACGATGTTGATTGTAGGTTGAAGAGTGGTGATATGTAGCCATGCAAGAAGCCCCCTCATGTATAGGATGCGTGTTGCTACATGCACCAATTCCCAGAAGGAGACACACTCGGGGGCAAGAGGACACCCTAAATGTCCAGTCTGGGAATAGTAAAGGTTTGTAAATAGGTACATGTAGCATACTGACCATAATTCATGGACAAGCGACTGTCAAGGAGAAGGCAGTAGGATTGAAATTGGCTTACCGACCCTGAGAGTGATCGTTCACGAACGGCAGGCAGTAGTTTGAGGCCACTCATTAGCCTCAAGTTAGAACGAGGATGACAATGCAATTTATTTTCCGTGGACAGCGCTGGCACGTGCCAGTTATAGAGCTACTCCTCCTTTCTATAGGCCCAATTCTGTGTATCTCGGTACTTCGCATTGTCGTATGGCCCGTGACGGACGAAACGCTGGCGTATTTCAGTGCCAGCCTTCACGAAAATATGCGGTGGGGCGTGGAAGGACTTATTCTTATCTACTTTTTGGTGATTAGATCTATTTTCACGTGTCAGACGGTTCGACGAGTTGACTGACCCACGGATGGAGTTACAACTAATTGCTTTGAAGAGTGTCATTAGAACAGAAATAGGATGGTTGGTATGAGGAATGATCGCAAATTGCTCTTTGAGTGCTGTCATGGTCGTATTGGCGGCACGCCATCTCAGAAATCGTGGCGGCATCTTCCTCAGTTGTGGTAGCACGAAAATCGTGACGGCACTTACATATCAAATAACCCTGACTAACCCTGAACGGTGTTCCGCCCGCATGCCGGCGGAGACTTACCGAATCGATAGGAGAGATTGATAGCTGAGGGCTTCGCTCGCGGCGCTGCTGGAGAGACCTTCATGTTCTAAAAATCATTCAAATAGTCAACGTCCGTCCATGGGCCTTCTCGTCCAGGGCGGTGTTAATATCGTGAGGACCGACCGGCGGATCCTCCTCTCACGGGGGATTTTCCGGATTGGTTCTGGAGCCTAAGATCGATTAGCAACATTCTTACGCTCCGCCGGTCGCGTCCTCTCCTCACCTGAAACTCGGGCATCCTGCTATTGCTGGATGCCTTTTTTGCGTTCTTCAGAAATGGGGTTGACAGCATTATTGTCCATGTTTTAGTCTGTACGCGCTAATCGATCACGGGTCACAGAACGAATATGGACAAGTCCTCCACGGCGATTGCCGCTCCTCGCGGCGTTGCCCACTCACCTATATCTCCTGATGCTCTGCATCATCATGCCTGGCTGGTAATGCAGACCGGCCTCGGCCATGCTCCCCGTGCGGTCCTGCACACTATCGTGGAGGCACACGCTCACTTTCAGGCGCGTAGCGACGATCAGACCTTCTTCATGGCAAGGTCGCGCCTGGAACCGGTGCTCCCGCGAGGCATGCAGTGGCGCACCTTCACCAACCACCGTTCGGCCCTTGTACGGCTCGGACTGCTCCAGCTCGTCTGGCGCGCTCCGAACCAGCACTCCGGGAAGAGTCTCTGGCGCATCCGCTATGACCGCACATTCTCCGCACAGCCTCGTGGGCAACTTGCGCTTCCTATGGAGGAGTTCGAGTCCCTTTCCGATGCACATCTTGAGGACGGACCTGAACCGATCGTTCCAGTTGGTGAAGCGGTAGGTCCTGGCACGCACCCTGAGATGTCCGACGAGGGTCCCGTGGAGAAGGCGTCCTTGGGACAGCAGATCGCGCAGCTGAAGTTGTGGCTTGCGAGCGGCGAGCAAAGGCTGTCGGAACTCGAAGCGCGCCTTGATGCTCTCGTTGCTGCCGAGCTTGAGGGGGACTCAGAGGGTAGCGCAATTTCCCCAATCATACCGAGGGCTGAGCGTCGTCGCCGCGCGAGACAGGCGGTGAAGCAAGCTCGCGGTTCTCCGTCGGATGCTGACTCCCCGTTCCTACAAAGGGTCGCCGCCGCGATGAAGGAAATGAACATCGCGTTGGCTGGCGATGATCTTAGCCGGTTCAGAGAGGTGGAGGGGCTGTGGCGCGAGCTTCACACAGGGGAGATTCCGGAGCACTTTCTACGCTTCGCGGTGCAGCGTATGCGTGAGGCCAAGCGCGACCGTCCCATCGGCTACGTCTTGGGCGTTCTGCGAAGCACGGTGAGGAAGGGCTACACCGAGGATATGCCGTCGGGTGAGGAAATGCAGCCTCTGAGCCAGAGGTATGGGGTCAGGTCTAAGCGCTACTGAAACGCGGCAATGATAAAGGCGGAAATGGTATGGGAGGGAAATGGATGCTCAAAGATAGAAGTTCGGATTTGGAAGTGCGTGTCGAGAAGTTGCTGCGTTCTCTTGGAGCGGATAGCTGGCATCTCACGCCTGAAGAGCGAGAGGACATAGTTGACAAGGTACATGGGCTGGATGAGACGTGCGACGGTTTGCCTGACGAATGGAGCAAGGACATCTGGGTGATGTTGTCGCGGACGAACAGGATGAACCTGGAAGGGCTGCTTGCGGCGGTCGAGGAATGTATCGCCCTAGGCGGGATGTTTCGCGGCACGGAGTGGGCGTGTGACGAGCTGCTTAATTTCGTTGAGGGATGGCGCGCCGCCTATGGGTTCTCTCCACTCACAGAGGAGCAGCGAAGAGCTATGAGCGACAGAGTTAGGTGGGCCTGCGAGATGTCCGGCGGCCGCATGGCCACTCATTGGATGCTGACTCTCATCTGGATGGCTACGGAGCGATGCCCGGATGCCGACATCTATGAACCGATGATAGACGCGCTCGACTACTGCGCCAGACATGGAGGTCTCGACGCTCCTGACGGTCTGGCCGTGATGCAAGGCTATCTGGGACTGCCCCCGGAGAGCAATCCGGATCTGGTGATGATACGCATAGCTCGTGAGGTATCGGAATGGCTATCCCGGCGGAGGCAACTGCCGAACGGTCAGGACGGATACACGAGAATTCTAAGTCTTGTGAAGTCGGCCTGGCGGCAGCGGAATGTTCTCGCTGGTGATGAGTGGGGTGGCGGCGAAAACTGGCAGGTCTGGTTCGGATGCGAATGGATTCGGCTGGTGAGCGAAGGAACCGACCCTGTGCCGGCGCTGATCTGGATACACATTCTGGAGAATCTGAGGAAACGGATGGGAGAAGGGAGTGAGAGGTGGTTGACAAGAATCAGCCCGGTCTCGATGTGTGAAGACAATGCCGTGTTCACTCTCGCCATCGATGAATCCTCGGATGCTTGCTTCGTCCTGGAGGAGTGGGGAACGGTGCTGGAGGATGAGATTGGCCGGATAATCGGAAAGCCGATGAATGTCGAGATATGGGACGACGACTCGAATGTATGGAGCCTGACTGCGGCATAGGCCACTCCCAACCTGAGAGGTAGGACATGAGTAGTACGGTGAAGATCGTATTTCAGAAGCGGATGCCGGACGGCGCTTTGCGGCAGAGCACGCCTCTGTATGACAGCGCCTCGGGATTCGCACGCATCGAGCATGCAATCGAATATGCTCGGATGCTTCGAGCGGGGTGTGAGAATGGAACGTTGTCGTCACAGGCCCTATGCGATATGGAACCCAACCATGTGATGACCGCATACGTTGTCACGGCTCATCTTCAAAGAATGCACATCGGGGAGACTGAATACGCCAACGACCTGAAGTCGGACTTGCGGCTGGACACGATGGTAGTCGGATTTGGAGAGTGGCTGGGTGACGTTCGCAGCGCACTTTCCTGTTGCATCGACCTGGACGGCGAACTGTCGGCTGATGCGCTTGTCGTGGAGGAAGAACCGTGGTAGCAGCAGCCGAGTTTACGGGCGTCTGTCCCAGGTGTGGAGGGGACCGGAGTTCTCAGGTCGTGAAGCCGGAGCGGTTCGCCTGCATATATTGCGGATGGCGATGTTACGGGAGTTCGGGCAGGCGGTCGCCGGGTGAGGGGCGGGTGCTGCGTCTTCGGTATCTGGGCGCAAGTCCGACATTGACGCGCTTTCCGCCACTCACGGCGCTCATAGTGCCCTGGGACGGCACGGTGGCGCAGTCGGGTATGGGGTTGAGGATCGCGTGCCCTCTCTGTCGCAAAGCCGGTGTTCTGAGCGTTATGGACAGGCGCGGACAATCGTTTGAGCGGTGGCGGTGTGGTGTGGGACATCGAGTCAGGCTACACCTTGCTGAACGAGAGGAGATCGTCGGGTGGTCATGACGCTCCTTGCATGTCGGCTCGGACCCCGACGCGACATCGGCTTCGCTGTCCTAGCGCTGTTGGGATTTCTATGCGCGCTTGCTGTGCCGGGCGACGCTCAGGCGCAAGAACCTCCTCCACCGGTAGAATCGCCGCCGACTGAGGC
>JAAXHY010000010.1 GCA_012270665.1 Dehalococcoidia bacterium | reverse complement strand
TGGCCTTTCCCGTCGTCGCTGATGATAGGGTGCCACGCGGAGGCCGCGACGACGAACATCCGAATGGACGATGAGGAGATGACGGATGTTCAGTGGTTCGACAGGGAGGAAGTGCTTCTCGCTCTGGAGGGACGAAGCCGCCGACTTGCCGTTCCGCAGCCCCTGGCGATAGCGCACCATCTCATCAAGACGTGGGCAAATGGCGAGATTTAGTTCCTGAAGTCAGGTTAGGCTAATTGGGCATAGCGTCCGAGGGCCGCATTGCCGAAACCGCATGGCTCGCTCTTTCAATCTGCTGAGCGTCGAGTGAAACGAGTGTAACGTTCATTTTGGCTGCGACATAAACGTAGGTCGCATCACATCCACGCAACCTTAACCTTGCAGCCAGAAGAGCGGCGGCAACCCCGGCTTCAGTGTCTTGGGGAATCAGTTGGATGTTCACTGTATCAGTCAGGTAGGTCGCGGCGCTGATGCCCGACTCCATAGCTTCCAATGACCCTGGATACGGATCCCGCCACTTCGGGTAGCATCACGGTCGGGGCATATATGGGAGTCCGGCTTTCGACAAGCTGAGAAGTCCACCGAACAGATAGTTCATGGTGAATGTCTTCCGGCAGAAATCGGCTCACCCAGACGCTTGCGTCAATCACGTACACGACCAAAATCCCTGCGTCCTCCTCGGACGATTTCGACAGCGGATACCGGTCCTGTCGAATGTTCACCTATCTCGGATGCGATTCTGTCTCCTTCGGCATTGATGGATTTAGCCTCACACCGCCATTCAACTTCGGTAAAAGCGCCTCTAACATTCTCGAAATGCGCGTGCGCTTCCGCTCTCTGCCTTGCGCCATTCTCGCGTATATGTTCTACTAGAGACTCCAGACTGGCTGACGCGAGTTCTCGCCGCTTTTCTCTAGCAGGCGCGTCTTCGGTCGAAAATCTTCTGGTCTGGGATGCCAGACTGTCTATTCCCTTCCAGACATCTGCTCGCTCCCCTTCCAGGATATCGTCGGGACTGTGAACCGGCACGATGCGGGCGACCGCTTTGCCTCGATAGGTCACCTCGATTGTCTCTTTGTTTCACGGACTCGCGTCAATACGCCGTTCACATCGCGTTTGAGTTCTTTGATTCCGACAGAGCCCATAGCCGCCCCCTAACATTTGAGACATTAGTGTAACTGCCATATCAAGGCGTGATTCCTATGTTAGCAGGAAATCGGTTCAGACGGGTGGCGGTAGTCAGGTCCTCTGCATCACAGGAGCGATGTATGGTAGATTGCGCTGGAAGAAATTCTCGCGCCGGGAACGCTGAGCTAACGGCCCGGCTGTCAGCGAATCGGAGGAATCTGTCAATGAACATTCAGCCTTACACGGTACGCATCTCGGATGAGGACCTCGATGACCTGAGAGATAGGCTGGCGCGAACGCGCTGGCCGGATGAGATCGAGGGCGCGGACTGGGACTATGGATCTAACCTCGCCTACATACGCGAGTTGTGCGATTACTGGCTCAACGAATTCGACTGGCGGGAGCAAGAGCGGAAGACCAACGAGTTCGATCACTTCCGCGCCGATGTTGACGGGCTTGGAATCCACTTCATCCACGCAAAGGGGACGGGGCCGAATCCCATACCGCTGGTCATTACGCACGGGTGGCCGAGTACGTTCGTCGAGATGCTGAAGATAATTCCGCTTCTGAGCGACCCGGCTAGTCATGGCGCTGATCCGGCAGACTCGTTCGACGTTATCGCGCCTTCGATGCCTGGGTACGGGTTTTCGGACAGGCCGACCCAGCGCGGGATGAGTCCAGGCAGAATCTCGGAGTTGTGGCACACACTTATGACCGAGGGGCTTGGGTACGACAGCTTTGTGGCGCAGGGGGGAGACTGGGGAGCTCAGATCACTACGACGCTCGGACTGGAGTATCCCGAAACGGTTAGAGGGATACATCTTACGATGGCGTCGGGAGGCTCGCCGATACCGCCCGAGGACGAATTGTCGGATGAGGAGAAGGAGTTCCTGGCGCACCGCGATTGGTGGCAGCAAGCCGAGGGCGCTTACGGGCACCAACATCGGACGAAGCCGCAGACGCTTTCATACGGACTCAACGACTCGCCGGCGGGAGTCGCGGCGTGGATAGTGGAGAAGTGGCGCACGTGGAGCGACTGCGGCGGCGATGTGGAGTCGCGCTTTTCCAAGGACGAACTCCTCACCCACCTGACGATATACTGGGCGACGCAGACAATCAGTTCGTCGGTGCGGCTGTACTACGAAAGCGGCAAGGCTCCGTCGCGGCTCAGTTCGGACAGCAGAGTGACAGTACCCACGAACTTCGCCAAGTTCCCGGTGGAGATCAGCTATCCACCTGAGGAGTGGGTGCGAAGATTCTACAATCTCGCTCGGTACACCGAGATGCCAAGCGGAGGGCACTTCGCCGCCGCGGAGGAGCCGGAGTTGCTGGCCCGGGACATCCGTGAATCCTTCAGGTCGCTCAGGTAGTAGTGAGACACATCGGGGAGTGGGCAAATGGCAGACTACACGATCAGGGTAGGCAACGTGGAAATGGTCGCACTGGCGGACGGAGTGTCCATGCGGGACCCGCTGGCGATATTTCCGGGTTCGACGCTCCAGGAGTGGCGTCTGGCGCCGGGAGTATTGTACGCGGGAGACCAGATACAGTCGCGTGTCGGGACGACGGCGATCAGGTCGGAGGGCAAGTTGATCATCGTTGACACGGGATTGCAGATGCCCGGCGCTCAACTGCTGGAGGATATGAAGCGGCGCGGAGTAGATAGGGAGGCGGTTGACCTGGTCGTTATGACGCATCTACATGGCGACCACGTGGGATGGAATTTGACCAACGGTCAGCCGACGTTTCCCAATGCGCGGTATCTCATTCCCAAAGACGACTGGGACTTCTGGACCCAGGAAGATGTGATGGCTGACTATCCACACATCGGCCAGCAGGTAACGCCGCTCGAAGATCTCAACGTGCTGGACCTCATGGAAAACGAGTACCAGATCACGGGTGAACTGACGACTATGCTGACACCGGGGCACACGGCTGGACATACATCCATCGTGATCTCGTCGGCGGGCGAGAAGGGATTCATTCTAGGGGACGTGGCGAACAATCCCGTACAGATAACTCACTCGCAGTGGTCGCCTATCTTCGACATGAACCCGGCGATGGCGCGAAGGACGCGGCGGGCAGTACTCGAGATGCTGGAGCAGGGAGGACACCTTGTTTCGGCGGGCCACTTCCCGGACCCGGGTTTCGGTCACATCGTCAAAGTCAGCGGCAGGCAGTACTGGCGGGGCGTGTAGGCTCAGAGTTCGTTTGTGTGTTCTCAGAACTCCGCTCCCTCGGCTATGGCGTCGCGGGGATCGCCTTCTACCATTTCGGGGCAGTCGGCCAGTGTGAGGTCGCACATGCCGCATTCGAGGACGCTGGGGACTTTTCGCGCGGGTTCGGGGTCGGAGATGCGATGTATCAGCCCGAACAGGTGGCTCCTGAAGGAATCGTCAACGGCGTCGGCGGGAATTTCGACTTCGCTGCCTTCTTTGTAAACCAGGCGTCCGTCGAACTCGATTTCCCTGAACTGGTTGACGTAGGGGAGAGCGTACATGTAGATCATCAGCTGGGCGTTGTCCGAGGCGCGGGGCTGTCCGGTCTTTATGTCGTAGATAGTTCCTGTGCCGTCGTCGCGCATGACTACCAGGTCGGGCTTGCCTCCGAGTACCGCGCCGGAGTTTCCGCGCAGGTTGAAGTAGTTCTGGTCCTCGGACAGTATCCTGTTGCCCTCCATTTCGAGGCCGACCCTTACGTCGTTGAGCAGGGCGGTGTGGTTCATCTGCCAGGTTACGATGTCGAACGGGCTGGGAGAGCGGTCGTAGTTCTTGTTGTGAGCCTTGAACCAGGCTGCCCACTCGCAGGAGCGGTCGCCCACGAGGAGCTTGGAGAGCCATGTTACCCAGATGTAGGGGCCTGATCTCGGTTCGGTCATTGGGCGGTTCCAGTGTCTTGAGTTTGGGATCGTGGATCGGCGGGATGTATATATTCGGAGTTATAGTTTTCTGGCGGGTCTGCTGATGGCGCGCAAGTGCGCTACTGGTGGTCTGCCAATGGATCCTGGCAGGATTTTTACCTGCATATCACCGTAAAGTTCTGTATTCACCTGTTCAGAGGTTTTTCCGGTCTCATTGATAAACGTGAATCTATATGAAAATCATTTGTTCTGTATCGTTATAATTGTATCACAGCATGGAAGCGGATGTATATAGCGGAGTAGTGAGAGGCGACGGCATTAGCCTAGGGGGCAACGACCCCCGGACCCGCAGGCAACGACCTATCCCCGTCTCCAATTCTGGATTGTCGGTGGGTCTGTACTGGGGAAACCCTCGGCTAGTGGCCATCTTGATGGTCTTCT
>JAAXHY010000450.1 GCA_012270665.1 Dehalococcoidia bacterium | reverse complement strand
TTGAGGGACATGACGACGAGGAATATGGCAAGACCAGGAAGTATCGTAGGCCACGGCGCGACTTCGAGATAGCCTCTGCCCTCGGAGACCATGCTGCCCCATGTTGGAGTAGGTGACGGCACACCCGCTCCGAGGAAGCTGAGGGCGGCCTCGGCGAGTATGAGCGAGCCGACGCTGAGCGTGGCTATGACGACGGCGGTGTTTATGACGCCGGGGAGTATATGGCGAATGAGGATTCTGACCTGGGAGCATCCGGCGACGCGCGCGAGGTCAACATAAGGCTCGTTCTTGATGACGAGCGTCTGGCTTCTGATGACCCTGACGAAGGGGTTCCAGGCGAGCGCGACCATGAGACATAAGAGCAGGACGGTACTTTGTCCGAAGAGAAGCACGCAGACGAGCGCGACCATCAGGAAGGGGAGCGCCTGCCAGATGTCCACCAATCTGGTTATGATCTCGTCCACCCATCCGCCCGAATAGCCGCTGAGGATCCCGAGCGTGGTGCCTGTGATGAAGCCGCTGAGCAGCGCTATGGCGGCCACGACCAGGGATATGCGCGCGCCATAGAGCATCCGGGAGAAGACGTCGCGTCCGGTGTGGTCGGTGCCTAGAACATGCTCGGCGCGGACTTCCTCGTTCACGATCAAGACCTCGGAGACGAACCTGTCGGGTAGCCAGGGCGGTGGCTGCTGACGGCTCCTTATGTTGCCGGCGTATGGGTCGTGGGTCGCCAAGGCGGGCGCGAAGACCCCGCAGAATATGAGCAGCGCGAGCACCGCCATTGGCACCACCGGCCACCGCCGCATGAATAGCCAAACGGACCGCAACTCCCGGATTACCGGAGGACGGTTGCGTATTCCGCGCAGGTCGCGTTCTATCTGGCTCATTTCTATGTCGGTCTGCATATTACTCGTACCGAATTCTGGGATCTATGAGCGCGTATGCGATGTCTGCCAGGAAGGCGAATGTCACGTAGATGCCTATGAAGCAGAAAACTGTACCGGCCAGAAGAGGCCAGTCGTTGTCGTACACAGCCTGGTTGAGCGCGACGGTGCCGATTCCCGGCATGGAGAAGATGATCTCCACCACGAGAGCGCCGTTGAGGTAGTCGGCAAGCAGGACGAAGGCGGAGGTCAGAGGCGGTATGACCGCGTTGCGAAGAGCGTGTTTGAAGATGATAGTAATTGGGCCAATGCCCTTTGCGCGGGCGAGCTTGATGTACTCAGAATCGAGGATCTCAAGCATGGCGGAGCGCGTCAGGCGCATGATGCCCGCGGATGCGGGCCAACCGAGAACAATACAAGGCAACACATAGAATCTAATGTTTCCCCAGGAGAGGGGGAAAGTGCCGTCTTCGGGGCCGCCTGCCCATCCGGGCGGGAACCATCTCAGCCAAACAGCGAACACCAGAATTGCCATGACGCCGGTCCAGAACTGGGGCGTGGCCTGTCCGAACAGAGCGAATACGCGTCCTATGTAGTCCCAAGCGGTGGCGCGTTTGACCGCCGCGAGAACGCCGACGCTCACACCTACGATCACCGCGAATATCCATGCGCCTACGGCAAGCCTTATGGTCATTGGCAAGTGTTGCCTGATTATCTCACTTACCGGTCGCAGGGTTCCCAGCGATTCGCCCATGTCGAACCGCATTAGATTCCATACCCAAGTCAGGTAGCGCAGTGGCAGTGGTTTGTCCAAACCGAGGTGTCGCTCGATTTCGGCTATCTGTTCCTGGGTGAGTTCTACCTGGGCGTCTCCGATGTAGAGTATCCTCGGGTCCGGGCCAAGCGTAGTCAGGATGAATATGACCACCGTAGCCCCGATAATCGAAATCAGGATTGACAGGGCTCTTCTGGCTAGAAATCGAGCCATCTCAGCTTAGAACCTCTCTGTTGATTACAGGGCGGGATAGTCTTGGAATCACACAGAACTACTGATTGCGTTGTAGTGGATGGGCGGAACTCTGTTGCCCAAAGT
>JAAXHY010000355.1 GCA_012270665.1 Dehalococcoidia bacterium | reverse complement strand
CTCATGAATGCCTGCGCCTCGATACCCGGCCTGTTCGACAGGACGGTAATCGGGCATCCCGGCAAGTACACGTACTGTATCGCAGAGAACGAGACCGACTCGGACTGGCTGCCGCTGCATGTAGAGCGAGGGTTTTCTCCGGAACAGAGCGCGGTCACGGTGTTTGCGTCCTGGGAGCCGAGGCAGGTGCGCTCGGCGTCTCATTCGCAAGAAGTGGTGCTGGACACGGTGGCGGACGTGGCTTCGGTACTCGGGTCGTCGCTGGCGTCTTCGGACTCAGTCGGAGACGACACGCTGCCGGTCAGACAGGGCGAGGTCCTGATCACGATAGGAGGATCGGCGGACTTCTGGGGCGACTGGACGAAGAAGGACGTGCGAGAGTACTTGCATCCCAGGATAGGACGCTCGATAGCGGATCTGAAGATTGTGAGGGCGCTGGAAGGTCACGTGGAGCCCGCGGACTACCAGAATTTCGCCAGTTTCGTACCGGAGCCGGATGACATACTCGTTGTCAGGGCGGGCGCGCCGGACGCGAGCGGATACCGGTGCTCGGTGGTGCTGAGCGAGTTGCCGAAGGTGGCGTCCGCGGCGGTCACCAGGGCGATTGATGTATAGAGAGGGTTGAATCTGAGATACAAGGCGGACGAACTGTGTGGAATTTTCTGGCTAGAGAAGCCAACTGGACTGAGATAGTTACAAACACATTGGCGTTGTCATTCAGCTTAATGGCAATAGCCATAATCATTCACGCGGCGATATTCAGCGACAACCCGGATATGCTGGCGACGGCGGGTTCGGTGTCGTCGGGCGTCACGGGGGTGATACTGGGCTACTACTTCAACCGCTCCAGGCTGAAGCGGGCGCAGGACGCGGAATCGCGGGCGTCCGACGACTTGGTTGAAGTGTTGCGAGATGCTGACATAGCCCAGCGTGAATTATTGGAAAGGAGAGCCGAATATGATAGATTGATTGAGCAGTTGACTGACCGTGAGGTAGAGATTGAGGGTGAAGATGGCGCAGTCTGAAGAGATGGTGATGATTCCAAAGCGCAAGTTCGAGCGCATTATCAAGTTGGCCCGGGAGTATTCTGAGAATTTGGACAGGAGTGTCGAGAGGGTGGAACGCGCGCGG
This sequence comes from Dehalococcoidia bacterium, assembly GCA_012270665.1. The sequence continues at coordinate 1,225 of JAAXHY010000355.1, read as the reverse complement.
GCGGAGACAGAGAAACGCAGAAGAGAGCGTAGGCGTTCTTATTGAAATAGCCATCCGTAGATAGCCGTTCGCCTTCTGAAGATGTCCATTTCGCGGCTCGTTACCCCGTTTCAGGATGAGATGCGGCGGGGTCTGTCCGGGAATCCCCGCTCCATCGCAATGCACCCGTCCTTTGTCAGCCGACCGTCCGGGAATGAGAGAGGGCGCTATCTGGCCCTCGACCTTGGCGGCACCAATGTCCGCGCTACGCTCGTTGAACTTGGCGGCAAACGCGACGTCCGCGTGCTCGATCATCAGTCCTTCCGGTTGGCGACCACGTCCGGCAGCGCGGACGACCTGTTCGGCCCGGTGGCCGATTTTCTGGTGGGCGTTCTGGCCGAACACGGCGCCGACGGTATCGGCTACATATTCGCCTTTCCGATGGACCAGACCGGTGTCCGCAGCGGTCGCCTGACGAAGTGGACCAAGGAGTTTGCGTTCGACGGGGTAGAGGGACAGGATGTGGTCGCGCTGATGGAACGCGCTACCCGAGCGAGGATGGACAGGGGTGGGGATTTCCGCATCCGCGCGCTGGCGAACGATACGGTGGGGGTTCTGGCGGCGGGAGCGTATCTGGATCCGCGCTGCGACATGGGGCTGATAGTAGGGACGGGGGCCAATCTCGCCGTGGCGGCGCCCAACGATATGATTGTTAGGCGAGACCTTCCCGCCCCCGTCGGGAGTCCTAGTGAGATGATCTTCAACATGGAGTGCGGCAACTTCGACGGCGTGGACTCGATTCAGACAGACGCGGACCGGAGACTGGACGCGGAGTCTGATACGAGCGGCCAGCTGATGGAGAAGATGATCGCCGGGCGATACCTTGGGGAAGTCGCGCGCCTTAGAGTGGTGGAGGCCGCGTCGAAAGGCGAGGGATTCGAGGGATGGCTGGATGAAAGGGGCGACTTCGCAGCGCCGTATTCGTTTACGACCGAGCGACTGTCCGACATCATCTTCGACGATTCTCAGGATCTCACAGCGACCGCTATGGAACTTGGACGATTAGGCGTGGTGGTTACTACCCTGGATGAAAGGACACTCCTCAAGGAAATGTGTGTCTCGGTCGCGCGACGCTCCGCGCGCATCGTTGCAGGGAGCATCGCGGCCACAGCGACCTATATAGACCCGGGCCTGAAGAACGAACACATGGTTGCCGTGGATGGAAGCGTATTCAGGGGCATACCGG
>JAAXHY010000264.1 GCA_012270665.1 Dehalococcoidia bacterium | reverse complement strand
CCGTACTTGAGCGGATACCTGTTCGGCAGTCCCTCGCGGTTCATCGCGCCGGTCATCGCGAATACGGTGAGTTCGGTGTATCCCCAACTTCTATATGGTCCTGTCTGTCCAAAGGGAGTGACTGATGTCATTACGATATCTGGTCGGCGAGTGGAAAGGGCCTCGTAGCCAATGCCAAGCCCCTCGGCTACGCCCGGACTCATGCTTTCCACAACCGCGTCGCATTGCAGCGCGAGGTCGCGCAGTATGCCCCGGCCACGCTCCGACTCGAGGTCGAGAGAGACACTTCGCTTATTGGCGTTAAGGTGGAGATGGAGCGCGACCTGCTCGACGTTGTCGGCATCAACCGAGGACACCGGAGGATGATCGGGCGAGTCAATTCGGATGACGTCCGCGCCATAGTCGCTGAACATCTTGGCGCAATAGGACGCGGCGATGCCGTCGCTCAGTTCCAATACACGAATGCCGTCCAGGGCTACTTGAGGCAATATTCAGACTCCCTTGCCGAAATTTCGGCAAGCGTTATTCTCTAATCACTGACCCCAAGTGTCAATGACCTAAGCGAGGATGAGACGCCAGCCTAGGCCCGCGTAAGGATGTAGCCCTTTTCGCCCCGAACCCGAACGGCGTTCGGCCTTGCGACCACGACGCCCGCTATCGTGTTGTCCAGCTTGGACTTGTTCATCTTCCACGTCAACTCGACCGTCTCCTTGGGAAGGTCGAACGTCGCGAACTGTATCTCCTGGTACTTGGGACGGTCCATGAAGATTACGTTCTGCCCCATCCATTCGGACGATCCGGCCACCGGCTCGTCGAACTTGAGGGTAACGGTGCCTTCACCGCCGTTCAGTTCGACGCTGACTCCGTGTCGTTCGTCTTCGCTGGGTATCGCCAGTTCGCCGCGATAGCGTTCCGCGCTCGAAGAAGTTGTCATTGGCTCTCACCACTCGTCCATAGTTGTCAGTGTTCGGCTATCGGTTGCGCGCATTGTAGCATGACAAGAAGAATGAATGCGTGACGCCCCACGTTACATCATGGTCTTGAAGTCTTCGATTACTCAATATATAATTACACGTAATATAGAAAGCGCAAGGGAGAGCGATGATGACCCAGAATACGGAACGAGACAAGACCTGTGAGAAGAAAGAAGACGCTCCGAGCGCTGAGAACAAGCGCGTGATAACCGTCGTTCTGGACGACCTGGACGACGTGGACAAGGCGGTGCGCGACGCTTTCGACAAGAGCAAAGGGATCGCGGCCAGCGTCGGCGAGTCCATCCGCGATACCATCAAGTCGGTCAAGGCCACCCGCGACAACGTGGTGATGCTGAGGATTGATTCCGAGAGCCTGGATAAGATAGACGAACTCGTGGACTCAGGTGTCACTAACAGCCGTTCTGCCGCGGCCGCGTTCCTCGTCGAGGAGGGCATCAAGGCGAGATCGGACCTGTTCGACAAGATAGCGGAGGAGACTGATGTGATTCGCCAGGCCAAAGACCGGATCCGCAGGCTGCTAGAAGACGAAACTGAGTCAGAATGAGTAGAATTCATTCATAACCTACAATCCCGTGCGAGAAGATACTTCGCCAGACGCCATATCGCTGCGCCCAGAAGTCCCCAGATGACCAGATTCACGACGATAGCAACTGTTATCGCCCCTCCGTTCAAGAAAATAGACGAAGCCAAGGCCGCGAGGATCGCCGCCCACAGCCAGATTTTCATATCGAAGCTCCTTACTGAATCCCTATCCAGGTTCGCGATTACAGTATCCCGACAAGCGTCTCGTGTAGTTCGTCCTCAGTCATCGGGCTTGGCATGAACCCCAGCCGCTCCCAGCGCGAGTGTTCGACGATGAGGGCGATGTCCTCGCGTCCCACTCCCAGACCGGATAGCCTGGTCTGAAGACCGCAGCGTTCCATGACCTCCGTGATCTTGGCGCAGGCTGCATCCGTGTCTTCCACCTCCAGCGCGGACAGTAACGCGGGCATCTTATGCGCAATCGCGCGGGCGTTCCAGCGCAGCAGCGGCGCGAGCGATATGCCGACCGCCTGCCCGTGTTCAACGTTCCAGAACAGCGTCAGCGGGCTTCCAATTCCGTGACAGGCGTTCGGTGGGCTGTTGCTGTACCCGACGCCGGACATAGTGGCCGCGAGCGCGCACGCCGCGCGAGACTCCATGTCTCCCTGGATCGAGGATCGCGCTAAGTTCTGCGAGTAGATGCGTATGACCTCGAGTGCGAGCGCGTCCGACATTGGTTCGGAGTTCACGTTCCAATAGCTCTCGAACGCGCTCGTGAAGGCGTCCATTCCGGTGTTCGCGGCTAGGTTCTGGTCCATCGTCATGGCGAGTTTCGGATCCACTATCGCCACGTCTGGGAACATCATCGGCGACGACAGGCCGAAGTGGTTCTTCACATCCCAGTCCCAGAGGGCGGAACCGGACGTCACCTCGCTGCTGCTTCCCGACGTTGTGGGGACGGCGATAAATGGCAGCCCTTCCTTCTCGAAGTTGTTGCGGCCGGCCATGTAGCCTCTGGACCCGCCGTCCTGAGTGGCGAGAATCGCGGCGGCTTTGGCCAGGTCGAGCGCGCTGCCGCCGCCTATCGCGACCACGACATCGGCGCCCGATTCCCGGCAGTGCCGGGCGGCGGCATCCGCGTCGTCCGGCGACGGAAACGGGTTGGCTCTGTCGTGCAGCGTCACCGAGAAGTCGGCGAGGTCTTCGAGTACCCGCTGGAGGATACCTCGCTCGCGCAAAAAACTGCGTCCTGTAACCAGGAAGACGCTCGCGCTGCCTCCCCCGATGCCCCTCACTTCGTCGGCGAGCGTTTCCAATTTGCCGATACCATAGACGATCCTGGTCGGATTTCGCCACACGAAAGAGGAAACGAACTGGTCACTCACGATTGCTCCCTGTTACTGCAACTGTATTCCGGCGGCATTGTATCACCTATGCTCTAATCTCAAGTCGCCTGTTGGATAGGGCGCGTGAACAGTTCGCGCGCTGTGCTACAATTGGCCTCGTTGTCCAGTTCGAATCAGGCAGTTGAGTACCTCAAACTGAATGTCCAGAATCCAAAACTGAACGCCGGAAAACTCCCGCTCGACCTCCTCGGAAACCTGCTGGCGGAAGTCGAGTCAGCCGACCCCCGCGTCGTCCTCGGTCCGAAGCCTGGCGAGGATGCCGCGCTGATTGACTTCGGCGACCGCTACCTCGTCGCCAAGACCGACCCAATCACCTTCGCGACCAACCTCATTGGCTGGTACATGGTGAATGTCAACGCCAACGACCTCGCCGTCATGGGAGCGACCCCAAAATGGCTGCTCGCCACGTTGCTTCTGCCAGAGGGCACACGTGAAACGAAGGTCGCCGAAATTTTCGAGCAGCTTCGAGACGCCTGCTCGGAGCTAGGTGTAACGCTGGTCGGGGGCCACACCGAAGTCACCTATGGGCTGGACCGTCCCATCGCTGTCGGCGCGATGCTTGGTGAGGTGGACAGGGACAGGGCAATACTCAGCTCCGGCGTCCAGCCCGGGGACTCGCTCATCCTGACCAAGGGCGTCGCTGTGGAAGGAACTTCCATCCTGTCCCGCGAGGCCGCGGACGAACTGAATACCCGGGGCGCAGACGCGGATTCGATAGAAAGGGCCGCCGGGTTCCTGTTCGACCCCGGAATCAGCGTCCTCAAAGACGCGCGGGTCGCCACCGAAGCCGGTGAAGTCCACGCGATGCACGACCCCACCGAAGGTGGCCTCTCAGGCGGCCTCTACGAACTCGCCGCCGCTTCGGGTGTCGGATTCGACATAGACGCCGATTCCATCCCCATACTGCCCGAGTGCAAGTTGTTCTGCGACGCTCTCGGACTCGACCCGCTTGGCCTCATAGCCTCCGGTTCGCTGCTGGCCGCTGTCGCGCCGTCCTCCACCGACGCTGTACTGGATGCGCTGTCAGGGAAGGCAATAGACGCCAGCGTCATCGGAGTCGCGAACGACGACGCGGAAGAAATTACGCTGCATTCTGACGGCTCATCGTCCGAATTTCCCAGATTCCCGCGCGACGAACTGGCGCGGTTCTTCAGCCCGTAAATGCCTAGCCGTAATCTCCAGGGCAAGCTCAACTGAACTGTACTGGTGGGACCCACGCAAGGGCCTTCCACAGTCTCTCACGGTTTCGCCTGATGCTTCATTCTATG
>JAAXHY010000093.1 GCA_012270665.1 Dehalococcoidia bacterium | reverse complement strand
CCTCCAGGACCGCACCATCGCCGAACTGGACGGCGTCCACTTCGAAATAGCCGACCCGGTGAAGACCATCGAAGCGATGATCGCCCCTCCGGGCGGCGCGCTCGCCATGTACTACACCCACCCGTCCGAGGACTTCTCCCGTCCCGGACGCACCTGGTATCCGACCGGCGGCAAGACGCGCTTCCCTCTCTGGGGAGAAGTCTCCATCGCCTACCACGAAGGCGTGCCCGGACACCACTTTCAGCTTGGGACTACCGTATATCTGTCTGACAGGCTTTCCAGGTTCCAGAGATTGCTCGGCGGTACATCGGGACACGCCGAGGGCTGGGCTCTCTACGCCGAACGCCTGATGGGAGAACTCGGTTATCTGGACAACCCCGACTACTATCTGGGAATGCTCGCGGGGCAGGCGCTTAGGTCCGTCCGCGTCATCATTGACATCGGAATGCACCTGGAGCTTGAGATCCCTAGAGACCAGCCCTTCCATCCGGGCGAAACGTGGAATCGGGACCTCGGCCTTGAATTCATCAAGCTCAAGGGCCGCTTCCCAGAAGACTTCGTCACCAGCGAAGTCAGCCGCTATCTCGGAATACCCGGGCAGGCCATCAGCTACAAGGTAGGCGAGCGAGAATGGCTGTCCGCCCGCGAGGAGTCCAAACGCAAGCTCGGCGCCGACTTCGACCTCAAGGAATGGCACACCCGCGCGCTGTCCCTCGGTCCCATGGGCCTAGCCCAGATGCGCCGTGAACTAAGGGCGTAGGAGCAAGGCTACTTCCACTGGTCGTGATCGTCGGGCGGCCAGATGTTGGACGCGCCGCGACCCGCCCCCTGCAGACCTGAGTCCTCGCGCCAGTCTGCCGTAGCGTCCCGCCACCTCTCGAAGTGCGGAGCCTGCGTGTGCGCCTCGAAAGCCGCCTCGTCCACATATACCTCGTACAGCCAGATCCGGTTCGGGTCCTCGGCGTCCTGTATCACGTCGAACCGGATACAGCCCGGCTCGTCGTTCACGGACCCAACCGCATCCCCGATCATCTCTTCGATGAACTGTTCCTTGTAGCCTTCCTTGATCTGAATCGGAGCGACGATTACGTACATCTTCTTCTCTCCTGGTAATGCGTATTCGGGTGTCCTGAGACTTGTCGAGCGATTGCGCCGCTCTTATCCTGAAAATTTATAATCCTGAACATCCTGACTCAGACAGATGCCAACGACTTGCTGGCCGCTGACACCGCCGCGCCCGGAGCAACCTCATAGCCAACCGTCGGCAATATCGCTTCCAGCGCAGAGAGCGCGATAAGCGCATAATCCGCCCTGCTCGACTCACCCATCAGTCCGAAGCGCCACACTTTGCCGTCGAAATCCCCAAGTCCCTTGCCTATCTCTATGTTGTACTCGGAGAGCAGTCTGGCGCGAACCTCGGCGTCATCCACGCCATCAGGTATCCATACTGATGTAACCTGCGCAAGCCTATGTTCCTCAGGCGCGACCATTTCCATACTCAGCGCTTCCAACCCGCTTCTGAGAGCCGCCGCGTTCTTCTCATGGCGAGCGAATCGGTTCTCAAGTCCCTCTTCCAGAACGATGCGCAGACCCTCTCTGAGAGCCAGAACCATGCTCACCGGCGACGTGTGATGATACACACGCGGCGAGTACCAGTAGTTAGCGTTCAGGCTCAAGTCGAGATACCAGGACGTGGGCGGCGTCTCGCGCGATCTTATCGAGTCCAGCGCCCTCTCACTCACCGCCACCGGCGACAGTCCGGGCGGACAGCCCAGGCACTTCTGCGTCGCGCTGTAACTGTAATCAATTCCCCACTCGTCGAATGCGAGATTGTT
>JAAXHY010000084.1 GCA_012270665.1 Dehalococcoidia bacterium | reverse complement strand
GGCGCCACCAGTGGCCTCGTAACGCCTGTATTGTTCACGGACACGTTCGCCAGCCGCATATCCGCGCCCGCCGAGTAGAGCGCCCGCTCCGTAAAGCTGCGCTGGAGCGTCCCCCCGAAGCTCGCCGCGAAAATCCCCAGCCCTGCCATCAGTATCAGCAGAAGCGCTAGCCGCGAGTAGTGCGTCGGATTCCGCGCCATCTGCCACAGCCCCAATACCACGCCCGGTGGCAGCCGAGGCGCCAGCACGCGGCTTGCGAGGCTCATCACCACCGGGAACAGCCTCAGTAGTACCATCGCGGCCGCGATCAGGGTTATGCCCGGCACCGCGAGCAGTAGTTGGTTTACCGCCACCTCTCCCAGGAGGTTCCGCGCCGCTAGCGAACCCTGTTCGGTGAGCTGCCTGAACAGCACGATTCCCAGTATTAGCAGCATCACGTCCAGGTAGTATCGCTGGAAGAACGACAGAGGCGACGGCCTCGCCGCCTCCTGCCTGTCCCTCGAAATCGAAGACCGCGACGACGCGAACGCCGGTATCATCAGCGCGCCGAAGCTGAGAAGTCCACCTATCGCGCTCATTATGAACGCCCCCCGTGTCAGGTTGATCGAAAGACGCTCGCCCCCGCTCAGATCCGAGAACGCCGGTGTGTAACCCAGCAGGCTGATCGTGAGACCCGCGAGGAACGGCGCGATTACGATGGCCAAAATCGCGATTGTCGCCCCTTCCAGAACGAACACCGTCAGAACCTGTCGCTCGCTCGCCCCCCGCCCTTGGAGAAGGTGTATCTCGGTCCTGCGCTGCTCCGCCACAAGGGACGAGAGCGTGACCACGTAGTAGAGCACCACCACCGCTATGAGAATCAGCACCACGAACATCTGGAGCTTGCTGAAGAGAAGCCGCTGGTCGTAGTCTCTGATCGCGTCGTCGAGGTCGGTGACCTGCCTGAACGACGTGAACACGCTCCCCAGGCTCCGCTTTATGCCGGTTATGGAATGTAGCGCGTCCGTCGCGTTGATCGAAGATAGCTTCTCCGGTTCAACCAGCAGCAGCCACCCATATGTGCTGTCCATGTCCGGTAGCGCTTTGCCGACCCCGCGCAGGAACGTATCCCGCGACACTAGGAACGGCACCGTCGCGAAGTTCCCGGACGTAAACGAGTGGAATGTCCTGTCGTTCAGCTCCCATATCAGGTCGTCGGGGTCGTTTCTGGTGTACAGCCCGGTTACGGTAACGGACAGGTACGGCGTTGCGTCCTGCCAGTAAGGCACCGTGGAGAGAGTGTCTCCAACCTCCAACCCGAACTCCAGCGCGGCTTCTTCGAGGACTATCGCCTCCATGCTGATTGGATCACCCCGCAACACGGGTTCGACCGGCGCGTCGCTTGGAACCGTTGCCGCGGTAGGAGCCTGACGACCTCGCACATTCGGGTCCAGCAGCGGCTCCGGCATTCGTCCGCCGGGCAGTATGGTGATCTTGTCCTCTACTCCGGGCAGGAATACGAAATAGCTCCGCGCGTTGTCGTTCCCCGCCTCCGCTTCCTCTCCCGGGAACGTTAGGAACATCGTCGCCGACCTGCCCCCGTGTAGCATGTCTTCGATGAACCAGCCGACGCTCCCGCTGTACGCGCCCTCCACGTAGTTGCGCACGGTTGAATAGGAAGCGGGATTCGTGGGGCCCCTCGTCACCTTGGTGAAGATGTCCAGATCCAGAGGCTCCCTGTCCGCGAGCGCGGCATCGAGCGCGATGTCGCGGAGCGAGTCGAAATAGATGACTGTCCCTGACATGATTGCCGACGCCAGGACCACGCCCACGACCACCGAGGACAGCAGCCGCCAATTGGCCAGGCTGCGCTTCAGCGCCATCGGCCACGCGGACAGTATTCTCAAGACGTTACGAAGCATGAAGTTTCACGACTGCCAGTTTAGAGTCT
>JAAXHY010000471.1 GCA_012270665.1 Dehalococcoidia bacterium | reverse complement strand
GGCCCGGATGTCAACCCAACGCGCTACGGGAAGAGTCCGAATTCCGAGGTCGAGTCCGCCGACTTCGATGATGCGCGGGATGAGATGGAAATCTCCCTCGTTCGAGCGACCCTTGACGCCAACCTGCCCATTTATGGAGTAGGGCGCGGTATGCACGTCCTGAACTTGGCCTTGGGAGGCGGACTTCTTCAGGACGTGGACGGACACTTCCCAACTCCAAGCAAGAGCGGTGATTCCGGGCCCGCGTATCATCACATCTATATATCTCCGGGCAGCAAACTGGCCGCTGTGGTCGGCTCCGGCGGATTCGTGCGCGTGAACAGCCGGCACCGGGCAGGAATGCGTGAAGCGCAAAAGTCTCCATACCTGCTCGCCTCCGCGTACTCGCTCGAAGACGGAATCATAGAGGCGCTGGAAAGCGCCAACCACAGGTGGGTGATCGCCGTGCAGTTCAGTCCGCAGCGAAGAATGGAGATTCCGCCACACTTCGAGAGGCTGTTCCAGTCGCTGGTAGAGCGGGCCTCGGAGCGTTTGGCCGTCGTCGGATGAGTCTGCGCGTCGGAGCCGCCGGCTACTGTCCCCGCTCCGATCAAGGCTGGTCCGTTCTTGAATTTTGGTTAGAACTTCGCTCACGTTCACGTGGAAAAACGTTCCGAAAATGCTATAATGTATAGAGCCGAACGCGCTTCATCTGTACCTATCAATAATCTGTATAATCGCCCTCCTGCCAAAAGCCACAAACCTTGGCAAAGACAGTCCCGATTAGTGGGGATCGGCGCTCCTGGGGCATTGCTGTAACAAGGCTTACAGGGTACTCGTGCGCTTCGATCACGTCCGGGTGGCTCCGCCTTCTGAATCGTCTCGGTCGAATAAGAACATCCACTACCTCCGGAAACGGAGCATAGATAGCGTCAGGAGTCGGACATGGTAATCGAGGCAACGAAGACGGAGTTCGGATACATCAAGCCTACGCAGATCGTTGACGAGATGCGTAGCTCGTATCTCGACTACGCGATGAGCGTAATCGTGGCGCGCGCGTTGCCCGACATCAGGGACGGACTCAAGCCCGTCCAGCGTCGAATCCTCTACGCCATGCAGGACCTCGCCATGCGGCCCAACTCCGCGCACAAGAAGAGCGCGCGTCTGGTTGGAGAGGTTCTTGGCAAGTGGCACCCACACGGCGAGGGCGCGGTTTACGACGCGCTCGTTCGGATGGCGCAGCCCTTCTCTCTCCGTATGCCTCTCGTGGACGGTCAGGGCAACTTCGGCTCGGTTGACAACGACCCCCCCGCCGCCATGCGGTACACCGAAGCGCGCATGGCCCCCATAGCCGAAGAGATGCTGGCCAATATAGACCAGAACACAGTTGATTTCGCAGAGAACTTCGACGGCTCCCTGAGCGAGCCGGAAGTGCTTCCGGCCAGACTTCCCAACCTGCTTGTGAACGGCGCGTCCGGTATCGCGGTCGGCATGGCGACCAACATCCCCCCGCACAACCCTATCGAAGTCTGCGACGCGCTCATACACCTGGCCGACCATCCGTCGGCGACAATCGAAGACTTGATGAAGTTCGTCAAGGGACCCGACTTCCCCACCGGCGGCATCATCATGGGGACGTCCGGCATACAGAGCGCCTACGCTACCGGACGCGGTCAGATTGTCGTCCGCGCCAAGGCGAGCATCGAGCCTATGCGACGCAGCAACAGGATGCAAATCATCGTCAGCGAACTTCCCTACCAGGTCAACAAGGCCGCCCTGGTCGAGAAAGTCGCCTCGCTGGTCAAGGACCGCAAGATCGAGGGCATTTCCGATCTGCGCGACGAGTCCGACCG
>JAAXHY010000504.1 GCA_012270665.1 Dehalococcoidia bacterium | reverse complement strand
CTTACGGTTGTAGGACCACTCGGCCCAGGGCCTCTCTTTCGGTCACCAGCCGAACCGCCTCGCCCGCCTCGTCCAAGGGGAAGTTCGCGTGGACTACGGGCTCCACCTGTCCGGACTCCACAAGTTCTATGGCCCTGCGGATGTCGGGGAGACTCGCTCCAGTGGAGCCGTGGATCGCGGCGTCCCTGAACATGATGTCGGTCAGGCCGATACGGGCGCGTCCTCCCGCGACTTCGCCAAGAAGCACCATGCGTCCATACTGGGCGAGGCTTCGCAAGGAGCTCCCGAACGTGGCCGAGCCGACAGTATCTATCACCACATCGGCGCCTTCGTCTTCCGTAAAGGCTAGGACCAGTTCGGAGAAGTCCAGTTCGCCGCCAAGAATCACGCCGCCCGGCGCGAGGCGTTCGAGGGTGTCAAGTTTCTCGGGCGAAGAGGTAGCGGCGAACACCTGCGCTCCCATCGCCGAGACCACCTGGAGCGCGTGAATTCCGAGTCCGCCTCCCGCCCCCGCTACCAGCGCCACTTCTCCGGTCTGGATATTTGCAATGGATGCAGCGCGGACGCATATGCCAATGGGACAAGCCAGGAGAGCCGCGCCCACTGTATCAATCACGCGGGGAGTCCGAGTGACGCTCCTAGCGGGTAACCGAACGTACTCGGCGAACCCACCGTTTACGCTGTGTCCTATCCCGCGACCAAAGCGGCAACGGTAGTCCAAGCCCGCTCTGCACCTGTCACATTCACCGCAGAAGGCAGTCAGCGACGCCACAACCGGATCACCGACTGAAAGGCCGTCAACACCCTCACCCACCTCGGCGATCCGACCAGATATCTCGTGCCCCAGAATGACGTCACGATCAACTCCGCGGCGCAGTAGGCCGGTCATTATGGCGATGTCGTGTCCGCACAGCCCCGTTACCTCGACTCTAAGGACCACCTGGCCCGCTCGCGCCGACGGTTCGGGGACATCTTTGATCTCGAATTCGGGCGGTGTCCCGGGTTCTCTAACGAAGAGCGCTTTCAACTGACTAGCCTAGTCAGCCGACTGCATCAGGCTCGGAAGATATTCGGAGGTGACCTGTATGGTCTCTTCCAAAGACCTGTCCCTGTCAACGGTTTCGGGGCTTTCGTCGGCGAACGGAGTGGAGGCGAGCAGCCTGAATATCTCGGCGGCGCCCTGGTGGAAGTGAGGCGTTACGCCGGCGTTGTCGAACGTGGCGGCAATCTCTTCCATCTCGCCTATCCACCGTCCGGCGTTCGCGGGGAGTCCAGGCACACCAGACTCCATTGCGGACAGAGGTCCCTGCTGGCTGAATGAAAGTTCCGCAACCAGTTCGTCATACAGTCCTAGTGACTGCGCCGTGGTGAGCATGGCCACCCGGAGCGCGGAAGTCCCCTTGGTCATGGAGGCGTAGCACATCTTGATACCTGACGCGCGGCCTATCTCAGGCCCCAAGTTTCGGACCGCTATGCCCTTCCCGTCCAGTTCGTCCATGATGCCGGCGCCCGGGCCGGAGGTGTAGATGCGAGGGGTCGCGCCCCTGGCGGGAGAGCCTCCGATGATGCCGCCGTCTATGTACTCGCCGCCCACGCCGTTTATGATGGATTCCATCCGCCGCGCGGTCTGGGGTGAGACGGCGTTGCAGTCGGCGAACGGGCGCGAGAGACCGGTGGCGCGCAGCGCGTCGGCGACATCTTCGGCGACGCCTACGGCTTCAGCCGGGACCAAGATGGACATGATGAGGTCGGCCTGGGCGGCCATATCGTCAAGCGACGCGGTGTCTCGGAAGCCGCCCGCGGCGGCCAGATCTTTGGTTCGCTGGCTGCGGCCCGTGAGACAGGTTATTACGTCATAGCCGTGTTCGGACAGCGCCTTTCCGACGCCGTGTCCCATGTCGCCGGGGCTGAGGATCGCTATCGTTTTGAGACTCATACGATTCTCCTCGTATAATTCGTAATTCTGTTCGGCATTATATGGCAGCCATTCAAAGCGGGCAATGTATTAACGCGAAGCAAACGCAACCGGTTCACTCCGCGCAGGGCAGATTCCAGAAGCCATTGCGCTCGGGTATTTCCGTCATTGCAAGTAAAGCGTTTCTCTGCAAGTCGGAAAGGCCGGCGATGGCGTTGACAGACTCGCGAAGCGCGGCAACCCCCGCCGTCTGTCCACAGTATGACACATCGGAGACAAGAATTCGCAAGGCCGCTCGAACGGCGTCCAGATTCTGTTGTTCAAGTTCGATTCCTATATCCGGGCTGAGTTCTTCCAGATAGAGTTTGGTGCGGTAGAGGTTCTGTTCAACATAGCCCGTCCAGAAATCGAAGTCAGCGCGCCAAACCTCTCTGCAGGGACTCTGAGCATTGCATGAAATATCCTCAAGCGTGTTGATGAAGTCAACCAGTATTTGACGATCAGTATTTCTAAGCCACTCCCTGAGCTGTGGATGGATGCTTGTAGCCGGGGCGTTCGGCGACGTGTGGTATTCGGGAGCATGATATAATACATCACCGTAATCGTGTCTGTAAGCGATATTCCAGAGGCGTCTGTCTTGGTTGGGAAGACTGGCGTACCAGAGTAGCTCTTCGCGCCACGTGGTATCTTCTCCCTCTGCGAGGAATCCCTTGAAATATGGCCGTAACGTCGGAGGAATAAGAGACAACTTTCCTGCCACTATGCTGGGTATCTCTGCCTCCGCTATGTGATACAACGGCCCCCAAAGCTCATCATAGTCACCTTGTTCGAGAAGTTCCCACATATCCGTACCATCGGCGCTTACGTAGTTGTACTCAGAAATTCCAGCAAAGTAATTGTAGAATGGTCGCCAGTCTTCCCATGGACTTGGCTCTCCGGCTTGATCATATCCTCTGAAGTCGAGCATGAACTGAGCCATGTCTCGCCTGAACGTGTATATGTTCATCATGTCGCAGGGTTCAGGAAATCCGTCCCAATGCTCCCAGAACCCGTGCATCGTCTCGTGCATCAGTGTGCCAGGTCCGACAGTATAGCCTATTCCCACGCCTCGCGGTCTGAGATAGCCAGCATAACCGGGCTCGTTTCTCATACCCTCGACACGGATATCCGACAACATCCAACTTCTAGCCTGATCAGTAAGATTATAGATATCTGAAGCCTCTTCAATCCTTTGTCTTGCCCAAGCGTCGTCGTTTCCGGTGAACTCCTGGAGATAAACATAGGATGAACTTTTGTTTTTCGACTTGATTCCGTCAGAATTTTGGGCAAACACTTCCAACCTATGCGGGATAATCCCCGGATATTCGAACGTTATACACCTGGATGCGCTCCAGTCCAAGACTATCGGCTGTATCTCTTCCATAACATGAACAATGCGGTCCTCATTAGGATAATATATGGGTATGCGAACAAAAGCATGTATTTTGACTTGGTATTCAGTATCCGTCGGGTTCAATGAGTCCACTATTGCCACTTCAAAGTCTTTATCAGTTACCTTCATGAGACGGTGGGATGCTGGCGGATAGACTAGAGTCGTCGCGTCCGAGACGGCGGCTGGCACTGTGCCGTCCGCAGACATGAGCTTTACCTGATACTCATACACGGTGTTAGGATTCAGACCACTGTCAGTGTAGAACCCACTTTCAGACGGCGGGGCAGCTATCAATTCGCCATTTCTATAGATCTCCAGAAACGACTCGGATTCCCTGATGGGCGACCAGGTCAGGCTAACTACGGTTGGAGAAAGTGAGAACGCCGCAAGGGTGAGAGTGGGTGGTGGAGTGGTCGTCTCAGACATACAGAATGGCAGACCAAGAGTTGACAGGTCAGTGTCGAATATATCTCCAAGATCATCGGGTATGCAGCCATCAAACCGATTCCCGCCAATAAATAGTCGTTCAAGACCAACAAGACGTCCAAGTTCGGCCGGAATTCGCCCGCTAAGTTTATTGGCATGTAGATACAACCTTTCCAACTTGGAGAGGCTACCGATCTCCGGTGGAATCTGTCCATTTAATTCATTGCCCCATAGTGACAGTGATGTCATCTCCGTGAGATCCCCCAGTTCAGCAGGTATTTCCCCACTCAGCCCATTGTGGCTAAGTTCCAAACCGACTACTACATCATCATGGTCAAGGAAATCGTCCTCAATCTCTACAATAACGTCCCCAATCTCTACAATAGTAAAGTTACCGTCAAGCCTCTCTACTGTGTCTCTTGGTGGTTCTGTCTCTACGCCGTACCATTGGCCAATCGGCTCGTTGCTAAGCCAGTTGGTGTTGTCAATCCAGTTATGGCCATCCGTCGCCTCATATAGAGCCACCAGTGCGTCCCTATCCGGACAGGAGATCAGAAATAGCTGTCGCTTGAAAGATATTTCTTCTACATCCAGCAGACCCCCGGGTAAGCATCCCACAAGCCGGTTCGCGTCCAGAATTATCGTTGTCAAATTGTGGAGATCGCCTAACTCCAGCGGTATGAATCCAGTCAATTGGTTGTCCTGGAGATCAAGTATTTCCAGATTAGAGAGTCTGCCAAGCTCCGGCGGTATCTCCCCTACTAGGTGGTTATCTCCAAGATCCAGTTTGATCACGCTTCCACTATCGTCGGTGACTACGCCGTGCCACTGGCCGAGCGGCTCGCTGCTTAGCCAATTCGTGTTGTCAGTCCAGTTATCGCCTTCCGTAGCCTCATAGAGTGCAACCAAGGCTGTACAGTCGTCCTTAGATCCTGAAACGAGGCCAGTGCATGTACTCCTTGCGTTTTCGGACAGCCGGTCCCTGACCTGTTCAGTTGTTTCACCTGTGTGTGGCACTATGAAGCGCTCGACAATCAGTTCCGCCAGGAGCTGGCTAGTTGAGTCCGAGAGCACTCCCTCGGCGTCTGCATCCTCGAGAGTGACAACCAGGAGCCGGAAAGCTGACTGTTCAGGGAGGGTCAACCGTTCCCTGACCTCTTCAGGCGTCTCGCCGGTGCGCGGGGAAATTCCATCTTCGATAAACCACTCTGTGAGCAGGTCAACAACAGAATTTGGCAATAGTTTCCTGTCTTCGGCATCCGTAAGAGCAAACACAAGAAAATCGAAAGAAGGCAACTCCGTATCGTCTTCCGCGTATATATGCGGAACCTCCAACGATGCGGCAACTATCAGTCCGAACAGCAAAGCGCCAGTTAGTGCCCCTCTAATGATTCCAGACCTCCTAGGTGCACACTGAGTGAACATAATACCCTGAAATTCCGGCTCGAGTCGGCTAGAAGTGAAGTGAAGCCAATGAATATGATGTGAGTACATTCATCACATAGGAGATTCTACATGAAACTGGGAGCGCACGTTTCAACCGCCGGAGGTCTTCACACGGCTTTCAGAAGAGCGGCGAACATGGAGGCGGAGACGAT
>JAAXHY010000033.1 GCA_012270665.1 Dehalococcoidia bacterium | reverse complement strand
CAGGATGTCCACGAATGAGGAGCCGTTGACCGGGTCGCCCCCGATGCCGACACAGGTGGACTGTCCGATGCCGAGTTCGGTGAGCTGGCCGACGGCCTCATAGGTGAGCGTGCCGCTGCGGGACACGACGCCCATGCGTCCGGGCATGTGGATGTGGCCGGGCATTATGCCCATCTTGAAGTTTTCGCCCGGTGAAATTATGCCCGGGCAGTTGGGGCCTATCAGAGTAGCGGACTTGCCCTTGAGGTAGCGGACGACTCTCACGGTGTCCATGACGGGGATGCCCTCGGTTATGCAGGCGATGACCTCGATGCCGGCGTCCACGGATTCGACGATGGCGTCAGCGGCGAATGGCGGTGGAACGAAGATGAGCGAGGCGTTCGCGCCGGTCTCGGCGACGGCCCGCTCGACGGTGTTGTACACGGGCACGTCGTCGTCGAACAGCTGACCGCCACGTCCGGGCGTGACCCCAGCCACGAGGTTGGCGCCGTACTCACGGCAGCGCAGCGCGTGGAAACTGCCCTCGCGTCCGGTGATGCCCTGCACCATCAGTCTTGTGTCCTTGCCTACCAGTATGCTCATTTGGCTGCTCCGGTTGAATTATGGATTGGGAATTTAGAATCAGGGGTTATGAGGCGCGGATGGCCGCGGCGGCTTCTCCGAGGTCTTTGACCAGGGTTACGTCGAGGCCGGAGCTGGCGAGGATGTCGCGGCCCTCGTCTGCGTTGGTGCCGAGCATCCTCACCACCATCGGGCGCATCTTGTCGGGCGCTCTTTTGGACGCCATGACGAATCCGCGGGCGGCAACGTCGCAGCGGAGAATGCCGCCAAATATGTTCACGAGGACCTTCTTTACGTTGGCGTCGGAGAGCACGATTTCGAGCGACTTGGCGACCTTCTCCTCGTCGGCGCCACCGCCTATGTCGAGGAAGTTGGCCGGAGACGCTCCCGCCGCGTGGGTCACGTCCATGGTGGCCATAGCGAGTCCCGCGCCGTTGACTATGCAGCCGATGTCGCCGTCGAGCTTGACGTAGTTGATGTCGAAATTGCCAGCCTCGACCTCGAGGGGGTCTTCCTGTTCGAGGTCTCGAAGTTCGGCGGCGGCCCTCTGCCGGAACATCGCATCGTCGTCTATATTGATCTTGGCGTCCATGGCGAGAACACGACCGTCTGTTGTTACGCCAAGGGGGTTGATCTCGACGAGGGAGCAGTCGTTCTCTTCGAACAGCTTGTGAAGGGAGGCCATGAGCCCCGCGACCGGCCGGTTGAGGGAGTCGGGAACCCCGAGGCCGTAGGCGATCTTGCGGCCCTGGAATGGCTGGAGTCCGAGGACGGGGTCAACCGCTACCCGGATGATCTTCTCCGGAGCGGTCTCGGCGACCTCTTCTATCTCCATGCCGCCGGCTGCGCTGGCAATCACGACTATGCCCTCTGCCGCGCCGTCAATGGCCATGCCGACGTAGAGCTCGGTCTCCACGTCCACTACTTCTTCTACCAGCGCACTTCGGATGGGGGAGCCCTCGGGTCCCGTCTGGAATGTAACGAGGCTAGTTCCTATCATGGCATTGGCGGCGGCGGCGGCTTCATCGGGTGAGTTGACGACCTTGATGCCTCCGGCCTTGCCGCGTCCTCCGGCGTGGACCTGGGCCTTTACGACGGCCTTTCCACCCAGTTCAGCGGCTATCTCGGCGGCTTCTCCGGGAG
The DNA here is from genome assembly GCA_012270665.1 of Dehalococcoidia bacterium. Next base: position 4,806 of record JAAXHY010000033.1, on the reverse strand, counting down.
TGTAAGCGACCCTGCCTTCGGGTATGGGAATGCCGTACCGAGAGAAGATGCTCTTGGCCTGATACTCGTGAATCTTCATGTGTGGGTCTCCGTGTATAAATAGCGGGCAGGGCCTATGTTCAGGCCGACCCCTGAGTTCGTCAAGCGCGCTTGAAGTATATCGGATATGGCGAGACGGGTGAAACAGGATAAGCCTTTCGGATAACATCTCGTCTATCATGTCTTTCTCAGGATGATAGAGGGTCCAAACGTCAAAACTGTTCAATCTGTGATAGCGAGGCACATCAATGAGACTCGAAGCGCCCCTGGAACCCAGTCTAGTGGACGAACTCTTCGCGTTCTGGGAGCCGATCTTCGGAGGGCCGATAGACGTGACGCCGGAGACGCTGCTGGGGAGCGAGGGAACGCATTCCCGCATTACGGTCTATACCAGAAGGCTGGGAGGGAATCTGGCGGGCGCGTGCCTTGCGGCGAGTTCGAGGACTCTGCCCGCGTTGGGCGGACTGGGTGAAGTCGCAACCAGTCCCGAGGCAAGGCGGACCGGCATTGCGACCGAATTGACGCGACAGGCCAGAGACGACTTCGCGGATGGGGGTGGAGAGGCTATCTTTCTGGGCACGGTGAACCACGCCGCGGCGAGAATCTACTTCCGTCTTGGGTGGCGCAAGCTGGCTGGAGCGAATCTGATGGTGAATGTGCTGGACGGCAGGTCGCCCGAGGAATTCCTCGTAGATTACTTCCGCGGACTCGGACCGGTTGGAGTCAGAGAACCATCCCCTGCCGACCGGGCGCCAATGATACCCCTCCTAGTATCTCCACATGACTGGCGGGCGCTGGATTTCAACACGGGTATGATGTCAACGCGCTATGCGGTACAGGATTCGTGCCTCGGCTTGTATCGCCGTTATTCCGCTCTGACCAAAGATGGGCAAGGGGCCTGGTTTTGCGCAAGCGATGAGATGGGCCAACTGGCGGGTCTCTCTTCGGCGCTACTGGACGCGGAAGGCGGATGCAGTGTGGACGGATTTACACGCATGGAGAAAGCCGATTCCTGGAGAGAACTCATTCAGAGGGCGGTCGGCTGGTGCGCGGACAGGAAGTCTTCTCCTGTTCGAGCCACCGTTTCGGTCGAGGACGAGGAGAAGTTGAGCCTGTTTGAATCCATCGGATTCAAGACCGTTGGCAAAGGTGAATCGTTCGACCTGGGTGGCAGAGAGGTAGAGACTCTCCGTCTTGAGATGCCATAGGGCGACAGGATCGAGGCCCTCATCGCCCTATGGAGGTCAACTTATACTGTCTTCTCCGCTTCCGTTCTAGTCTGATACGACGGGAAGACGGTGATCGAACTCCGCGTTTCGGCCTCCGAAATGCTTGGTGACTACGAGTCGCCGCCACTGCACTACCTCGGCATCCGTGCCGGACAGCTTCTCCGGCCAGTCGTAGCGCTGGTTTTCCATTACGCTCATGTCCTGCTGTGAGAAGTTGTACTCGACCAGCCAGCGGTAGTTTGTCCAGTAGAGCAGCCAGTACCACCCCGACGCAATGGGGTTGGACGGCTTGGTCGAATGGAAGTACCAGACTCGTGTCAGCCAATCCTCGACCGGCACTGTCCAGCGGGTATAGAGGCCGAAGAGTCCGCCGCCTCGGGGTCTCGGGCGTCGCGCCGCGCCGCCGGTGGGCGCGACGCCTGCGCGGAACATGCCCGGCAGTCGGTGTCCCATGCTCCAGCGTTCGCTCTTCGTTGGTGAGGGCGGGACGCTCGTAGCCTTGAAGAACGGGTTGAAAATCCATGACCAGAACTTTCGGAGCCTGTGCTTGGGCCATTTCCAACCGAGTTCAGGATAGATGTCCTGGGGCGGATTCTCAGGCGTTTCGGTCAGGCTCTTGAAGCCATTGCCGGTGAAGGCGACCTTGGATCCGGACGCGCCGCGCGGCATGTACATAGGATTGCCCAGCATGGCCTGGAGATGATCGCGGTGGAGGTAGTTCACGTGGGCGTCCATCGAGTTTTCAAGCCCGACCTCCCAATTGGTCTTCCAGTATATGGTGTCGTTGAAGAAGATGCGGGTGTCGGGATCGAAGAATTCTTCCGGAACGTCTTCTTCGATGGGAGCGGGATCGTCCTCACCCATCCAGATGAAGACGACTCCCTTGAGGGTCCGGGTCGGATAGACGCGCGCCTCGGTTCCCACCTTTCCGCAGACGCCGGAGTCGGGGCCTTCGCCCAGCACCGCCACGTTTTTGCCGCGCTCGTCATAGACCCAACCGTGGTAGGGGCAGGTGACGGTTCCCTGCCAGTGACATGTACCCTCTGAGAACAGCGCGCCTCTGTGGGGGCAGACGTCCTGGATGGCTACGACTTCGCCGTTTGTACCTCTGAAGAGACATACTACATCGCCCAGCATAGCCAGCTGGACGGGATTGCGTTGGCCGACCCTCTTGGCGCCGATTGCGGGGTACCAATAGTTTCGCAGTCCCAGTTTGGGCACCAGGTGGCGGATGTCCCCCGTCAGTCTCGGTATACTGCCATTGGACGCGCGTGAGCCGGTATCCGCCCTGCGTGGTGATTGCGCGATTACGCCAGCCATGATGCCTCCTGTCTCTGGATTTGCGGTCTGTCAGCCGCTTGTGTTCAGCGGGATGACGGGTCGTTGTAGGTTGCCCAGACCATAGTGATGAACCAGGGGAATATCATCCAGCCTCCGAGTATGTTGTAGCAGACGAGCGCGCGACGATTTCTGTGTCCCCTGATCAGGACGATGATGGAGGGGAGCAGATATACGACCAGGGCTATGACTGCTATGGCTATGACAATGGCGGTGTCCATCATCGTCCTTCCGTATGTCTCAGGGCGTCCAGGCCCAGTATCGGGCGACCGCTCCGGCGTCCACTCTCAGATCCATCCCGGTTATCATCTCCGCGTCATCCGAGGCGAGGAAGGCGACGGCGCGGGCGTAGTGCGAGGGTCGTGGCAGTTCGCCCATAGGCACACCGCGCAAGAAGTGGTCGCCCGGACCTCTCGCCCCGCGTTCTCCGCGAGCTATACCCCAGGTGTCCGCCATGTCAGCGGCCTCGCTTGGGTCGGTGGCAGTCGGCGTCAGGCTATTGACGCGGATGCCGCGCGGCGCAAGTTCCATCGCAACGGAGCGAGTAAAGTTGAGCAGGCCGCTCTTGCCCGTGCAGTAGCCCACGTTGCCGGGCTGTCCCTGGTGTCCCGCGGTGGATATTATATTGATGACGCTGCCTCGCGTCTCTTGCTCGACCATCAGGTTAGCCACGCGCTTGGTGCAGAGGAACGCGCCGGTGAGTATGACTCCTATCTGGCTGTCCCATTCGTCGAGTGGCATGTCCAGGACACCCTTCTGGTTGAATATGACCGCACTGTTGACAAGTATGTCAACGCCCCCGAAAGCGTCTTTGGCCTGCTGGACCATCTCGCGGACCTGCTCGTCGTCGGTGACGTCGCAGGTCACGCCTATCGCTTCGCCCGAACGCTCGCGGATGTGTTTCGCGCACTGCTCCGCGTAGTCAGGCCGTATGTCAACACAAACCAGTTTCGCGCCCTCTTCGGCGAGGCCTATCGCAATTCCACCCCCTATGTTGGGACTGGTTCCGGTGACGACGGCCACCTTTCCTGCCAGTTTCATTTTGGAGTTCTCAGTTTGTAGTTGTTGGTTGTCAGTTCGTGGTCGGGAATATGGCGAAGCACTTATTGGAGTTGAAGATGTAGGTTTCCATGTAGTCTATTACGACGGCCTGGCGGTCCTGCATAGAGCCGGCGAGGCATATCCAGTTCTTGAATTCCTGGTCGCCAGCCTGGGTTATCTCTGCATTGGTCAGATGCGCCCACTTGTGGTGTAGTCCGGCGCGGAGTTCTTCAATGCGCTTTCTGTCGGTCTCGACGTCCGGGTACAGCCAGTCGTTTCCGGCGCAGAGGAAGGCGTGTGACCATCCCGAGGATGCCATCACAACAAACCGGCCGGGCGTGTCATCGAGGACTTCGCGTACCTTCTCTCCAAGTTGGAAGCAGGACGCGGGCGTGGGACCGGGGGGACTCTTGAATTCTCGGAAATACGGGTCCTGGCTATCAGGATCGAGATGGCCGGAACCGCCCCTGCTGCTTATCACATCCTCGCCGTAGCAGTTTACCTGTATGGGAATGACCGGATAGTCAAAGCCCTTTCTGTCCCAGTCGAGATAGAGCAGCGCGTTCAGGAATGCGTGCGTTAGCATACTGGGACCGTGTCCCTCGGCAAAGTGGCTGTTGGAGTAGGAGAAGCTGATCGGGAAGCCGCGCTCGATCAGTTGCGTGGCGATGCGCTGCGCAAGAGATCGGTCGCCCTTATGTATGAATAGAGTATCAGACGGCTCTTTCCAAACGTTTCCGGCTCCCCCGGAAAACGGCGCGCTCTCCATCCGGTCGTGAATGAACACGCAGAACGGCGGGACTATGTCCTCTTTGAAGTTCTCGTACTGATCGTCGCCGAAGATAATCACGGCGTCCGGGTCGAAGTCGTCAATCGCCTCGCGCGCCTTTCGGAAGTTCGCCACCATTCGCGCCTGGTGGCGTTCGGCGAGCGCCTCTTCGTTGGCATGCTCCTTACGCATCGGGTCAGGCCAGTTTTCGGGGTTTTTCTTGTCCTCCGAGAGCAGCGGGCTGGTGAGAACGCGCCGCAGGATATTCGCGTAGGAGCCAGGAGGCCCCATCAGCGGTGGGTAGTGTGTAACGCCAACTCCCAAGACTTCGCCCATCTGACCCTCCTTCTTAAATCAAGCGTCGGTATCGCTATACTATCATTCGCCGCC
>JAAXHY010000019.1 GCA_012270665.1 Dehalococcoidia bacterium | reverse complement strand
GTATATAACTTGCACACGGGGTTAGCTGCTTACACACTGCCGCAGCATTCTGAGGGCCTGAAGGCGCGTGAGATAGGTCTTTCCCGTCCCGGACTTGCCCAGAATCAGAGTTAACGAGTCATGGACATTGATTGTCTCAGGATGTTGGGAATGTTCGGTCGTCATGTGGTCATGCTCCTTGAGAGGTCGCGGCGCTGTCATCAGGGGGAGTGACGGATCTGCCCAAGTTACCAAGGTAGTCGCACGGCGATTCCGCGCTGTGCGGCTCATGTTCTGCTAAAATTATAACAGCATGACCGTGCGTGCAGACTGCGGGAATGACCAACTTACAGCGGGCCAACCGGAGACAAACATGATGAACCGACTGAAGAATCGCCTGACTCAAGATGGGACGGAGTTGCCCCGAGCGTCCCGTCGAGCCTCCACCCGTTGGATGTCAGGCTCGGAGACGCCGGCATCCCGCAGCGCCTGAATCATCGCCTCGCGACCTTCCGCACGGCCCTTGTCTCTTGCCTCTCGTATCTTTCCCAATGCTATGGCCATGTTCCACGCCACTCCTTCCGTTATCAGCGCGAACAGAAACAACGCGCTACTCACATCCACCAGTCTGCTCAGTAAGGTTGTCGGGTCTCCCGTACTCAGCAGCGCATACATGACACCCGCGATGCCGATGATCATGTAGGCCATGACGACCATGGTCTGTTTCCAGTCCTCCTGGTCGCACTGGAAGAAATACACGGCGGCGACGTACCTGACTCACGTGGAGTCAGGCTGTATTTCTGCTGAGAATAGGCGTCCCTACGCGGGCGAGGCGCCGGCCCCTTTCTTCGTGACCCCAAAGCGCGTCTGAGAACATTCACGGCGGCATTGACATCTGAGTCATACACCAACCCACGACTACCGCATGGGACATTGCGGTTGTAAATGGGACAGTCTCCCCATCACTACCGACTAGCTCAGCTTCCTGGGAGTCATGTCGGCACTGACTTTGGACTCGACGCTGGATCGCTCCGGCGAGATGAAGACGTCTTCAGGGTAAGAACGCCGCAGATAGGCAGCGAGCTTTCGTACATCATTCCCATGCTCACGCGCGATGCTATCTTTGATCTCCCACAGTTCCTCAATGATTGCGTCGGGCATCTTCTAAACCTCCCATCAGTTCACTCGGAGTGCATATCTCTGGACTTGCGTACCCATGTAGCTCACAGACTTCACGGACCATGGGCTTGGTTTCGGCATTGGCGAGGTGGGGAAAATTCCCGTCAACAGATAATCGACGCCATGTACGGCGGAAACGGCGATGTGAATGGCGTCGTTCCGAGCGTTTGCAGGTAGCGCACGCCTTTGTATGAGGGCATCGGTCAAAGTGACCGCGGCTTCTGTAATAGGCAGCATGGCAATCCCGTCCAATACTTCGAGCCTTCGCTCGGCAACCTCCTGATGTCCTCTTTCAGCCTCCTCTACCGCTAGAGCGGATGTGCAGAGTCCAAATCGGGACCTATGCGTGTCCCACCGTTTGGCTCTCGCGTCTGCCACGCGGCCACCAGTGGATTTGTCGTGGCTATGGTTGTCAGATGTCATCGGGTTTTTGAGGTTCCCCTCGTCCCGCTTACCTTGGCTTCCTGTTGCCTGCATCGCTTTGGGGTCGCAAATCAATCCAAATGGGCGGGGGCATGACGAATCAACCATTCGAGGCAATCATCACAGCCTCTCGGTGTCTTGCCCCTGATCTTGTCCTTTCCTACACCCACATCCTATCTCATTTCCATTGAACGCGTAGCGTTCGCAGATCATGCCAACAACCGGGCTGAAAGAGAGGAGAACTGACCAGAGACGGAAGGCGCCTGAACTTCATGGCTCTGCGCTCCTGATGATGTCGGGATGAACCTATCGCCGCCCGGTCGCGCGATCAGAGCAATCGCCATAATAGAACAGTTGCGCTAACGAACATCAGTTTGATATACTCCCCGCTACCATTTCAGGGAGGTATTGGATGGTTAAGCCGGTGGCAGATTTCTACGCGCGCGACGCCCTCGCTTGAGCGGACCTGCTGAGATGATAGTCGCCTGCGTATTGGTAACCCACTTTCGCGCGAAGGCGGAGATGATCAGACGCCCGGATCTGGAGGGTCGCGCGTTCTTGATTTCGGACAGAACCCGTCCCGGCTCGCCCGTCGTCGGCAGATCCGAGGCGGCGCGAGGCGTCCTCTCCAGCATGACGCTTCAGCGAGCGCTGTCCTCTACGCCCGACCTGATGATTCTGGACGCCGACGAACCATACTACCACAACGCGTTCGAGCGTCTGCTCGACACGCTCGGAGGCGTGAGCGACCTGGTGGAGGCCGGGGGGTTGGGAGAGGCTTATGTGAGACTGGACGGGCTGGAGGGACTGTACGGCGGAGAAGCCGGGGCGGTGTCCGCGCTGCTGAACGGCGTTTCTCACCGTCTCAATCCGAGGGTGGGAGTATCGGACGCGAAGTTCACTGCTTACGTAGCCGCGCGGACCGCCGAGCCCATGAGCGTGGCGAGGGCGCCGGACGACG
>JAAXHY010000180.1 GCA_012270665.1 Dehalococcoidia bacterium | reverse complement strand
ACACAGACCGATATCTTGCGCGCTTCGTCCTCGGATAAGGTCCGTTCCAACTGCCGCTTCAACTCTGCGGGGCTGTCCGGGCGGTCTCCGTCCGGAGACCGCTGCGTATGGTTCCTTCCAAACCAGAACACCAGATAGATGCCGTGGCCGCTGGTTGCCGGATCAATCGTGTACTGCGCGATCAACTGGTTTCGTATCGCCCTCCAGAGTTCCCGGTGCAAGTTTTTCTTGATTTCTATCGGCACCTGAAAGTCCTGGCAGGTAACACGGATATCGGCTCGATTGTCGTTGGCGTACTGACCCTCGGGTTGGGCGTCTATGCCTGACGGGAGGCATTGTCTCAGATCAGACAGCAGGGCATCGCGGCAGTGGTCCTCGTGCTTCGGAGTTGGTTCTTGCCCGGACGGTTCGTTCCAGTATTGACGCCAGTCGTCGGTATTGCCCGTTCGTATTCTCGTCGCGATTTCTTGTAATCGGTCCACCAACAGGGCTGCGAGGTCACCGGGATTGGCAGGCGCGCCATCACCCAGCGTCTCGCGGACCTGCTTGATGGTGGGATGACGATAGTCGGCGTCACGCTGAATGACCTGCTGGGAACCCCGCGCCCGCGATAATTCAGCACGCCAGCGCTCCAGCGTCGGATCGGCAAGCAGTCCGGCCAGCGCAGTCCTCGCCTCCTTTGCGGAAGAAGCCGCCAGGTGTCGGATGTATGTATGCACCAGACGGGAAGCCTCCATCGCAGTCCTCACAAACCCGCCCTCCGACTGCAACTCGGGGCCGATGTGGCCGCCGATGATGCAAATGAGGAGTTCCTTTATGGAAATTCCCAACTCATAGCGCGAATGGCGATAAAAATCGCAGAAGAATTTCTCCAGATGTTGAACTCGACTCTCTCGGTTTTGGACAAAGTCGTTCAGTCGCCTGCGGTAAACCTCCGGGGACACAACCAGACCTGCGGCGAGCCAATACACTCGCTGTGCGCTATTCATGCTTGCCCGCGACAGCTTCCTTTCGATCAATTCTTCGAGAGACGCTCTGTCCGCGTGTTGGATAGCGGCCCAGAGAAGATTATTCAGGGCGTTGATATGCTTCAGCCTGCAGCGAGTCGGAAAGGCTCGCAGCAATGGCAGACTCGCGCACTGAGCGACGGCAGCATGGTCTGTGTCATGGGCGAGTTCCCAGAGTTTGTAGATGACCTCCCGATCTCCAAGAAACTCAGACCTAGCGAATTGTATTTGGACATCAGCGACGAGTTCTGGACGTGCGGCGAGTAATCGTTGGTACCACCTGGGGTGAGATCCTCCGTGGGGCATACAGTAGTAGAACAAGACAGCCGTGCGAATCCGTCTGTCGTTCCATCGGGATGGGTCTTCCTGTGTTGTTCTTTCAACTTCCTCCAGACCCGCCAGGAACGGCAAGCTGAGATAGTGCACCCGCTCCCTCCTGTTGAGAGCGAGAATTTCTGTGGCCTCGGGAACATCGTCCCGATCAACCGCTCCCCGTAATCCCAGAAGCACTGCGTCTGTCAAAGCCTGATCATTTTGGAGCCGTTGTCCGACAGCTTCCGGTCCGTGTTCGCGGGCGGATGAATTAAAAGCGAGATATGTCTTCGCCAAATCGTGCAGTAGGGCTGGCGCGGCCTGGTTCTCACGCAACGCAGCCTCGTTACTGCGGACATACGCAAGCC
>JAAXHY010000493.1 GCA_012270665.1 Dehalococcoidia bacterium | reverse complement strand
GGTCTGCCACCAGTTGTCGTGGAAGGCGTGACCAATCGCCTCCTTGCCCCACACAACCGCCTCGGGGTTCAGCGGCTCGCCCACGCTGGCGGTAAATCGGAGTGTAGAAAGGTCGAAGCGCTTGGGAACTTCGTCGCCCGCCTTCATCAGCATACGAATAGCGGTTGGGGCGGTGTACCAGACGGTCACCTTGTGCCTCTGGATCTGCTCGTACCAGGCGCTGGCGCGGAAACCGCCCTCGTATATGAGCTGAGTCACGCCGTTGGTCCACGGAGCGAGCATACCGTAGGATGTGCCGGTAACCCAGCCGGGATCCGCGGTGCACCAGTAGACGTCATCTTCGTGCAGGTCGAGCGCCCACTTTCCGGTAGCATACTGCTGCACTACGGCCTGGTGCCGATGCACCGCGCCCTTGGGCTTGCCTGTGGTGCCGGATGTGTAGTGCATGATGGAGTAGTCGTACTGGGAAGTTGCGACCGTGGTGAAGTTAGCTGACGCCTTGCCCATCTCCTCGTAGTAGTCGAGGTCCTGAGAGTCAATTGGCAGCGGGTCGCGCCCGTCCTTGTTGACGATGATGATGTGCTGGAGATCGAACAGCTCCGGAATGATGTGGGTGATCTTGCGGCGCAGATCGGGCTGCGTCACCAGTACCTTTGCGCCTGAGTCCTCCATGCGGTCTTTGACCGGATCCGGTCCAAAGGCCGAAAAGAGAGGACCCGCGATAGCGCCGGCTTTGAGGATGCCGAACACCGCGATGTACTGTTCGGGCAGCCGGTCCATGAAGGTGAACACGCGGTCGCCGGTCTCGATGCCCAGGCTCTTGAGGACGTTGGCGAACTTGTCCGTCTCGCGCTTCATGTCGCCAAAGGTGTAGTCCTCGCGCTCGCCGTTCTTGCCCTCCCAGATCATGGCGATCTTGTCGCGCTTGGGGCCGTTGGCGTGGCGGTCAATCGCTTCGTGCGCCTTGTTCAGCCCGCCGCCCGGCAGCCAGTCGAGTTCGTCGAACATCTGCTGCCAGTCGAATTCTTCGACGTTGTCTCTGTCCAGGTTCGGAACGACATCGAAATCGCTCACTGCCTGCTTGTGAATCGTTTCGAACGAAGATCCTGTGGTCATGTCTCTTACTCCGTCGTCAGAATTGCATCATAGAGGCGCGTAGCGCGCTTGATTATGTGGTGTTGCCCGCATTATACACCAACGGGGAAAGAATCCAACGGGCTTGATTCGACGCTTCTTGACCCTCGTTCTACCCGTTCATATAATGGCGCCAACCCAACGCAAATGGAGAGGCTATTGAACTACGAGCATCTTCTTCTTGACATACAGGATCACGTGGGGGTCATCACGCTGAATCGCCCCAAGGTCCTCAACGCTATGAACCGCAAGCTGTTCAGCGAGATTGACGCCGCCGTAACCCAGCTCGAGGAGGACGACGAGGTACACGCGATCATCTTCACCGGATCAGGTGAAAGGGCGTTCTCAGCGGGCGCGGACATACACGAGATGGCGGAGCAGGCGAAGATGGACAATCCCCCGCCGCCGGATCCGCGAAGGCCGGAGTATTCCTGGCATATCGCGGCTGCCACCAAGCCCACGATAGGCGCGCTTAACGGGCTGGCCTATGGCGGCGGCGCGGTTCTGGCGTCCAGCTTTGACATAAGGGTCGGATGCGAGAGGACGCGCTTTCGCTTCCTGGCGGTGCAGTACGGGCGGGTGAATTCCACTTGGAGCCTGCCTCAGCAGGTCGGCTGGCCGATGGCGAAGGAACTGCTGTTCACCGCGCGGGTGGTGGAGGCCGAGGAAGCGCACCGGATAGGGCTTCTGAACCATCTTGTGCCGTCGGATCAGCTTATGGACAAGGCGCTGGAGTTGGCGGGGCTGATAGCCGCGAACGACCCGCGCATGGTGCAGGGAGTGAAGAGGCTGCTGATTCGGGACATCGGCGAGAATTGGCGCTCTCACTATCAGAGCGAACTGAATGCCCAGGCGGATGAACTCGCTCCGACTCCGGTACTGGAGGGTTTCAAGCCGTTCCTGGACAGAAAGGGAAGAATTTAGATATGACAGAACTGAAGACACCGCTCGAAGGTCTGAGGCTTCTCGACTTGGGACGATACCAGGCGGGCCCGCGCTGCGCGCTCATGTTCGCGCGTATGGGAGCCGAGGTCATAAAGATCGAGTCGCTCGGCGGGGACGAGAGCCGACGCAATGGGCCTCGTGTCAGAGGCCAGAGCGCCTACTGGGTGCAGTACAACTCCGGCAAGAAGAGCCTCGCCATCAACCTGAGAACGGACGAGGGCAAGGAGGTGCTGCGCGACCTCGTGAAAGAGTCGGACTTCTTCCTCCAGAACTTCAGGCCAGGCACCATAGACATAATGGGTTTCGGTTACGAAGAACTGAAGAAACTGAATCCCAGGATAATCATGATAAATGTCTCCGCATACGGACAGTATGGGCCGTACAAGGAGCGAGTTGGATTTGATCCGATAGGGCAGGCTATGGGCGGCCTGATGTCTCTCACCGGATTCGAGGGCGACCCGCCTATCCGCACCTTCTTCCCGCTGATAGATCGCATCACGTCTCTCCATGCCACCATCGGCGCGCTGGCCGCGTTGAGAGAGCGGGAGTTCTCCGGGATGGGGCAGGAACTCGAAGTCTGTCTGGCGGACACGGGTTACACTGTCAACGAGATTCCGATTTCGGCGTACCTGGGAGACGGCTACGAACAGCCGCGAGAGGGCAACGGACGCGGCACCGGCGGCACCTACAAGACCGCCGACGGCTGGATGATCATCGCCGCCACCAACGAGAACATGTGGAGCCGACTCTGCGAGGCCGTAGAGCGGCCCGAATGGCTTGAGGACGAGCGTTTCTCCACCCGCGAACTGCGTTCCCAGAACGCCGATGCACTGGAAGAAGGGCTGTCGGAATGGTTCGCCGATAAGAAGATGCAGGAGGCCGCCGGCCACCTTGCCTCGCTCGGCGTGCCGTGCTCGCCCGTGAACACCACCGCTCAGGCCGCGCGAGACCCGCACCTGACCGAGCGCGAGATCATGATGGAAGTCCCAGACCCGGTGGCCGGCACGATGTGGGTCACCGGCAAGTCAATCAAGTTCGGCAGGACTCCGATGGTCGTGGGCAACACGCCGCTCGTCGGTGAGCACACGACGGAGATTCTGCGCGATGTCCTCGGCTATGGCGACGACAGGATCCAGACGCTGCGCGACGCTCAGGTGGTACGGTCGGCGGAGATGGCGGCGGCGGCGGCGGACTAGGGACTCGCATTGGAAATTATGGAGTTGATAGCTCGCGCCCCGTGGTGTGAGGCTGTCACCTACCGCGATACATGGTCGCATGAGTATGAGGTCACCGAGAAGAACGGCCGGCAGGAATTGCCGGCCGCCTTCCGTCATCGCATATCGCAGGGTGATGGTGTCGAGGGCCGCTTCTTTCACTGGACACAGAAGTATCTCTATGATTGGAGCCGCCATCGGACTTCGTGATTAAGGAAGGGGATAGGAGTGTAGTCGTGGACTATGATTCGTACCCTGAGAAGACCGATCAGCGAAGTGGATGAATATGGCAATCATAAACACCAAAGATGACCTGATGAGATTGCTCAAAGAGGATGTCGAACTCAGAGCGTTATTGCAAGAGGTGGTTTCGGAATCCATCTCGGAAGTACAGAAAGAGACGCTGAAAATCCAGCGCGACACCCTCGTGGAGATACGAGCGATGCGAGCGGACACAAACGCAATGCGCGGGGACATCAGTCACTTGGTCGGAGACAACCTGGAGCGAAAGATAGGCTTCAGACTACCTGCGTTGCTGGCTCACCGATTGGAACTGAGTGACCTGAAGGTACTGCTGTACCAAGAACGCGAGAGTGTCGTGGACCCCGAATTACAGGAGGTCATAGCACAAGCCTACGGACACAAATCTATCAGTCAGGGCCAGCGGCGCATGCTTCTGGAGACTGATATGATAGTGAGAGCTCGCGGACCGGACGATAACTTGGCTTTCTATCCGGTCGAGGCTTCAGCGGCCATAGGTGTTGATGATATATCCAGAGCTGAAGAATCGGCTCAGATACTCGCGGCGATTACTGGCATGGCCGCAAGCCCTATCGTCTGCGGTTACCGACTCACGGCAACTGCTCATGACTACAACCGAACTTCAGAGGGTAGAAGGTTCACAGTGATCAGAATAAAGCGTTAGGGCGCTGATGCGGAGCTACCACTATGGTATGGGCAGGACCTTTCGAGTAGTTAGGAGCTCCCGGCGACTGGGGATGGTAGAACTTACAGATGTTGGGGGGACAGCTATGACAGCCGAACCGAGGCCGCTGGCAAACAGAGTCGCGCTCGTGACCGGATCGGGCCGGAACATTGGCCGCGCGACGGTTCTCGAACTGGCGCGGCTTGGCGCTGACGTGGTGGTCAATTCGAGATCGAACCGAGAAGAGGCGGAGTCTGTGGTTGCTGAGGCGCGTGAGCTTGGCGCCAACGCCACCGTCGCCATCGCGGACGTGTCGAACCAACGCCAGGTGTACGATATGGTTGGGGCAGCGATTACGGAGTTCGAGCGTGTTGACATTCTCGTGAACAACGCGGGTATGAGGCAGTCCAAGCCGTTTACCGAGATGACGGTCGAGGATTGGCGTGAAGTGAACGGCGTGAACATGGACGGGCCGTTCTTCGCCTGCCAAGCGGTCGTGCCGGGTATGATAGAGCGCGGCTGGGGCAGGATTATCAACGTGTCCGGCCTGAACGCCTTCAGCGGGAGAGCGGAGTGGGCGCACGTCTGCGCCGGAAAGATGGGCGCGCTTGGGCTGACACGCGCGCTCGCCGTCGAGCTGGCGCCGCATGGCATACTGGTGAATCACATCGTCCCCGGCGCGTTCGATACAAGCCGCGTCGAGGGGCAGAGCGCGCCCGCGGGCCAGGCGTCCGGGATCCCAGTGGGTCGGCTTGGAATGCCGGAAGAGATAGCTAAAACGGTTGCTTTTCTTGTTTCCGGAGGGGCGAATTACGTCACCGGACAGACGATACACGTAAACGGCGGCGCGCTGAGGGAGTAGTTTGATGGCGACTTCATTATGTTCTGACCGGAGAGACACGTGAGAGTAGAAGTACTGCTCTTCGCCAGCTACCGTGAAAAGGCCGGCGTGGGGCGTCTCAGCCTGGATCTGGACGACGGCGCGACGGTCGGGGAGTTGGCTGGCGCGATGCGCGAGAGGTTTCGGGGACTGCCGGAGCCGGAGCGCATCGTGGCGGCTGTGAACAATGAGTACCAGGAGCATGACTTCGTACTGGGCGAAGGGGATGAGGTCGCACTGATTCCCCCTGTCAGCGGTGGTTAGTGAAGGGTCGTCTTTCCATGATAGTGATAACGCATGACGAACTAGACACGAGACAAGCGATTTCGGAGGTGGTTCATCCGGGAGCGGGCGCGACCGTTACCTTCGTTGGCACGACCCGAGACAACACCGCCGGACGCAGGGT
>JAAXHY010000077.1 GCA_012270665.1 Dehalococcoidia bacterium | reverse complement strand
GCCTGGATAGTGGGCGACAACCTGGAGTGGGAAGTCGCCGCCCCCCAGCGCATTGGGATAACCGCCATCTGGCACGATTACGCAGGAAAGGGCCTGCCCGAAGGCTCAGACATACGCCCTGACCGCATCATTCGATCCCTACCCGAACTTCTACCGCAGGGAACTTGAGAACGTCCCTAATACCCCGCTCCACGGAGACTATCCCTGATTCGCTGCTCGAATCCCTCCGACGGTCCGGGCGCGGGCGTGGAGCGCAGCAAGTCCACCGTGGCGCGCAGTGTGTTCACAAAAGCCCTGCAAGGCGCGCACTTCTCCAGATGAGCGACTATCCTGGTTCGCTCCCTGCGGCGCATATCGCCGTCAATGAAGTCCGAGGACGCCGCTCGCACTTCCGGGCAGTCAGCCTCTTTTCTCTTGAACAGGTTGAAGAACCGCAAACTTAATACTCCACACCGGAAAGCTATCCAAATGTAATTGAAGGCTCCCTTTGCGTCAACAGGGTTTCGCAAATACATACGCTTAGTTACAATTGGATGCGCCGCGAGGCAAAAGGGTTCAGGAGAACTTGCAGTTGTGAAAATTCCATCTACCATAGTGGTAGATGGATGGCGGGTTCGATGCTGTTGTGGCTAAGACATCCCAAAATCGAATAGAAGACTCGGGAACGACAACGGACTTCCACCAGATCGTCGAGGAACACTCTAGCTTCGTGTACAATGTGGCCTTTCGCATGATGGGAAATCCGCAGGACGCCGAGGATGTAGCGCAGGAAGCATTCATTTCCGCTTATAGGGCCTTCGGTCGTTTCAGGGGCGCCTCCAAGGTCACCACATGGCTGTACCGCATAACGGTGAACGCGGCGCTGATGCGGCTCCGAAAGGAGAAGAAGGCACGGACACTTACCCAATATGGCTTCGACGACGTTATCGTTAATGACTGGAGCGACGCGCCGTTCAGGGCCGCGAGCGATTCAGAGCTCGGAGACAGATTGCGGGAGGGAGTTGCAATGCTCCCGGACGACCTAAAGGCGGCGGTAGTACTCAGGGACATGGAGGAACTATCCAACGCTGAGGCTGCTGAGGTGATTGGGATAAGCGTCCCAGCGCTCAAATCCCGCCTGCATAGAGGGCGGGTACTCTTGAGAAAACATTTGGACGAATACCTGAAGCTTAGAGAGTGAGGCGGCCGGAGAATGCGCGAACTTCCAATTGTATTCCCAATATCTCTAGCCATAATCGTGCTGTTGCTGCTGTTCACGAGCGCCTACGCTATTTCCTCGAATACGGTAGCCAATGAACAGTTGTATGCCTCGAATCTTGCTTCGGGCAGCTTTTCCGGAAACTCCGAGCAGGCTCAGGACAGAGCATGGTTTCAAAAGGCGGCGTTCGCAGTGTGTCCCCTGCACTGAAGTAGCAGGGAATGAATGGAGGTAGAACATGGCGATAATAGAAGAGCGATTCAGAGAGAAGTTTGCGGCGTCTGAGGACTGGCACAGGCGCGGGCGCGAGTTATTCGCTGGCGGCATAACCCACCAGACGCGCTTCACGTCGCCATTCGCGGTCTATATCGAGCATGGCGACGGACCATTCAAGTTCGACGTGGACGGCAACGAACTCATTGACTACGTGATGGGCAACGGAAGCCTGCTCATGGGACACAACCCGTCCGCAGTCACCGACGCGGTGGCGACCCAGGCGGTCCGCGGAACGCATCTGGGCGGCGCGACTACCCACGAAATCAGATATGCGGAAGCAGTCAAGCGTCTAATGCCGAACATAGAGCGCATTCGCTTCACCGCGTCCGGCACCGAGTCTACCTATCTGGCCCTCAGACTGGCGCGCGCCTACACGGGCAAGACCAAGATAGTGAAGTTCCACGAGCACTTCCACGGCTGGCACGACTACGTAACACCCGAGTCCGGGCAGGCGCTGGGCGGTGTCCCCCGCGAGGTTCTCGACACCGTGATAGTGGCCCCGGTGGACGCGGCCGCCCTTGACAGGATCCTCACCGAGAACGACGACGTAGCCGCGGTTATCGTGGAGTGCAACGGCGCTCACTACGGCACGTTCCCCCTGATGAATCCCGATTTTCTTCATGACATACGAGAGGTCACCGAAAAGCACAATGTCATATTCATAATGGACGAGGTGATCACAGGCTTCCGCCTCTCTCCGGGTGGCGCGCAGGTTCGCTGGGACCTCGAGCCCGACCTGACCACGATGGCCAAGATAGTCGCCGGAGGGCAGCCTGGCGCCGCCGTCGGGGGCAGGGCGGACATAATGGAACTCATGGCATTCAAGGACGATCCTGAATGGGACTCCGTTCTGAGAGTGCCGCAGGGCGGCACTTACAACGCGCAGCCGGTTACAGTTGCCGCCGGAGTAGCCACGCTGGAAGCCATCGCAACCGGCGAGGTTAACGCACGGGCGGACGCAATGGCCCTCAGGCTGAGGGACGGCCTTAATGAGGCTTTCATCCAGAACGAGGTCACCGGACATGCGCACGGCATAGCCTCCATCATCCACGTCAACCTGGGCGCGGAATGCAACTGCGACCGCGGCCTGTGCAAGATGTCCTACCAGGAGATATACGACACCATGCCCCAGGAGAAGACCCGCGCCATACGCAGGGCGATGCTGGTCAATGGCGTTGATATGATGGGCGGACGCGCGTTCCTGGTATCGTCGTCCCACGACGAGGATGTAATTGATCGCACCATCGAGGCCTTCTCGCAGTCGCTCAAGGACCTCAGGGCTGAATCGGCGCTTTAGACATTCACTGAAGAGGAGGCGCAAATTGGCGCGTTTCGACGATCAGGTAGCCATCGTTACAGGAGCCGCGACGGGCATAGGCTACGGCATTGCCCGCAGGCTGGGCAGCGAGGGCGCCCGCATCGCTATGGTTGACTTCGACGGATCGCTTAGCGAACAGGCGGCCAGCGAACTCAGCGCGCGGGGCATACAGACCGTGTTGACCATAGGCGACGTGGCAGAACCCGAGACGGCGGAACGCGCCTGTCAACAAGTTCTGGAGGAGTGGGGCAGAATAGACATCCTGGTGAACAACGCCGGAATCGGCGGTATCAACGGCAACATCTGGGAGCTTCCCGTCGAGGAGATGGACCGCGTTTACAGGACGAACCTGCGCGGAGTATTCTCCTTCACCCACACCGTCGTGCCGCATATGCTGGAGAGAGACTATGGCCGCGTCGTCAACATAGCGTCGGTCGCGGGCAAGGAGGGCAATCCTCGCATGGTCCCCTACTCCGCGACCAAGGCCGCCGTCATCGGGCTCACCAAGTCCGTCGGCAAAGAGTTGGCCCAGACAGGCGTCCGCGTCAATTGTGTCACCCCCGCCGTCGTCCAGACACGCATCCTGGATGAATTCACTCCCGAACAGATCTCGTACATGGTCGAGCGTATCCCCATGGGACGCACCGGCGAGATAGACGAGATCGCCGCGCTCGTAGCGTGGCTCGCGTCGGAGGAATGTTCCTTCAGCACCGGCGCCGTATTCGACATAACCGGTGGCCGCGCCACTTACTGATATA
>JAAXHY010000466.1 GCA_012270665.1 Dehalococcoidia bacterium | reverse complement strand
GTGTTCGACGCCGAAGGCGAACTCAAGAGTGTGATCGGGAAGCGGGGTTCCGGAGACGGAGAATTCAACAGACCGACGGGCGTAGCGGTTGACGCGCACGGAGACATCTACGTCTCAGACTGGGGCAACAACCGCGTGCTGATGTTCAACTCGGAAGGGAAGTACATCTGGAGTTTTGCTGGCGACGCGTCGCTCTCCCGCGTGGCGCGCAACTATATGCTGACCAACGCGGTGTCCAACCGACTGCGGGAAATGGGTCGGTTGGAGGAAGAGAAGTACCTGCGGCGTCCCAGGTCCGTCAGGATAGACGGCGAGTTCCGCCTCTTCATTCCCGACTACGAGTCCTACCGCATCCAGATCTACCAGAAGGACGCGATAGAGCTCGACCGCACCCAGTTTGCCGAGCCGCTCAGAAATGTGACCCTGGAAGTCACGTAGTCCACGGCTCACGCCTTTCCATCGCTTCTTCGTCTGTGGCAGGCGGTCATTGAATGATCAGCCTGCCACAGCTTTGTCCAAGGAGCGCCGCCGACTACACTCCCCGGAGGAATTCACCATGACCGGAACAAACGCGCAATGCCCCGCGCTGTCCAAGATACGCATCTGCGACTTCACAGGCCAACTTGCCGGGGCGGGCGCGACCAAGATTCTCGCCATGTTCGGCGCGCAGGTCATCAGGGTGGAAGACAGGCTCAGACAGGGACAGTGGGACATCTTCCGGGGCAACGGCCCCTGGATGGATGAGAGGAGGGGGATCAACCTAGGCGGGACGTTCAACAATCACAACGTCGAGAAGATGGGCGTCACGCTGGATATGCGTAAGCCGGAGGCTAGCGACATCCTGCGCGAACTCATCTCGGTCAGCGATGTGGTTGCTGAGAATTTCAGCAAGGGCGTGCTTGACAGGTGGGGTTTCTCGTATGAGGAGATAGTCAAGATAAAGCCGGATATCATTTACGTGTCCAACTGCGGCTTCGGACACATGGGGCCGTACTCTGAGTACAAGACATGGGGTCCTATCGTTCAGGCTGTGTCGGGGCTTACGTTCCAGTCGGGGCTGGCCGATATGCCCCCCGCCGGGTGGGGTTACTCTTATATGGACCACACCGGTGGCTATCACATGGCTATCGCCATACTCATGGCTGTCTATCATCGCCAGCGCACGGGTGTCGGCCAGTGGGTGGATATGTCCTGTTCGGACGGAGCGGCGGCGCTGAATGGGCCTGCCATGCTCGACTACACGGTAAACGACGTTCCCGCCCGGCGTCCGGGCAACCCAAACAGCAACCGAAGTATCTATCCCAGGATGGCGCCGCACGGAATCTACGGGTGCGCCGGGGAGGATCAGTGGGCCGCGGTCGCGGCGCGTAATAGCGATGACTGGAACGCAATGTGCGAGGTCATGGGATTCTCAGACCTCGCGGCGGATGATTCTCTTGATGATGTCGAATGTAGAATCGAGCGCCACGACGAACTGGATGAGAGAATCTCCGATTGGACCGCGACCAGAACGCCGATGGAAGTGATGAAGTCGCTTCAGGCAAAAGGCGTTCCGGCCGCCGCCGTTCAGCATCCCGAAGACCGGATAGAGCGTGATCCGAACACGAAGGCGTGGGGACTTTTCCCGGCCGTCCAGCATGAAGAGATGGGCAAGATACGAGTGGATGGCATGGCGTTCAGGATGTCGGAGACGCCGGCCACAATCCAGAAAGGCGCGCCTACTTTGGGACAGCATAACGATGAAGTATTCGGGGACATCCTGGGGATGTCCTCCGAGGCCGTGCGAGGGTTGACGGAGGAGGGGGTCATATAAATTGGAAGCCGCGATGGGAAACAGCGTTCTCGAAGATGTTCGGATCCTAGAGGTTGGCGGGGAGATAGGCGCATGGTGTGGCAAGTTGCTCGCCGACATGGGCGCAGACGTGACAAAGGTGGAGCCCCCGGGCGGTGACCCCACCCGCGCCTACGAGCCATTCTATGAGGACAAGCCGGGACCGGACAGGAGCCTATTCTTCTGGCACTACAACACCAACAAGCGCAGCGTTACCCTGGACATAGAGAATGTAGGCGGACAGAGGGTATTCCGGGAGTTGGCCGCCAGCGCCGATGTGATAGTGGACAGCGCTCCGCCCGGATACCTGCCTTCGCTTGGATTGGGGTACGACGATCTTAGCCGCTCCAACCCCTCGCTGGTAGTAGCCTCGATAACTCCGTTCGGACAGGAAGGGCCGTACAGCGACTATGCGAGCACTGACCTCACCGCGCTGGCGTTCGGAGGCCCCGTGTGGAGTTGCGGCTACGACGACCATGGCATCCCGCCCGTGCGCGGCGGCGGCAATCAGGGTTATCACACTATTGGACACTATGCCGCTATTGGGATAATGATCGCGCTTGTGCATAGGCAGTTCACCGGCGTCGGCCAGTACATTGACGCCAATATGCACGCAGCTCTGAACATCACCACAGAGGCAGCGACTTATAGCTGGCTGGTGGCCGGGGATACGGTTCAGAGGCAGACGGGACGTCACGCCTCCGTGATACCGACGCCGCAAGCTCAGGTTCTGTGCAAGGACGGACGCTACGTAAATGTGGGAATAGGGGCGCGGACTGAGGAGCAGTGGTTCCACCTGCTGGCGTGGATGGAAGAGGAGGGACTCGTGGAAAATCTGG
>JAAXHY010000029.1 GCA_012270665.1 Dehalococcoidia bacterium | reverse complement strand
TCGCTGATGCCGTCCTGCCGCGCCCGGGCCGGCGTCAGGTCCGGGTCGATGAACTCGTAGTTGAAGTCACGGTTGCGGCGATTGAACTCGTACAGATAGTCCTCCGCCTGGCGTTTGACTCGCACTTGACGAGCGTCGTCCGGCGTTGTGTATACCCGTGCGTTCACCCTCTGGTTCATCTCGTCCAGAACCTTCTCGGTCTGGGGCGCAAGGGTGAACTGTCGCGTAGCCGTGACGTCGATGCGGGAGGAGTTGGAAAAGGAGATGAACCCCAGCAGCATCAGGATGAGTGAAAACGCTGCCACCATAACTATTGTGTTGGCGGCATACCGTCCGCTGCGCGCCGTGAGGGCGTCTCTGACAGCGCCCAGGTGGGTCAACACGGGGATGGCGAGCATCACAAGGGCGACGCCAATCAGGACGAGGCCCGGCGTGCGAAGCTCCGGCACCGTGAGCCACACAACCAGCCCGCCAATCAGCACCACCACTCCCGCGAGGGAGAGAGTGAGCGCGGCGTCGACCAGGGTTGTGGCTATGTTCCTGGGCGCAAGACGCGCCTTTAGCCCGTCAATAAGGCTGGCCCGAGGCTCTTCGGTTGTGCGCTGCTGTCTTCTTCTGCGGTCTCCCTGCATACTATCTCCACCTCCGAGACTCCAGGGAGCGCACGGTGAGGAACAGCAGGAAGGCGGTAAAGACAAAGTAGAAGACTACGTGGTGTGTATCTATTACGCCTCTGGCGAAGTCCTGGAAGTGGTTTGTCAGGGATATCTGGAGCGCCACTTCTGCAAAGATGCCGCTGACATAAGTGGAGGCCAAGTCGACCACCGACAGTATCAGCAGGATGCCCATCGCCACAACCGCGGACAGGATCTGGTTCGCGGATAGCGAGGACGCGAACAATCCCACCGACAAGGTGGCCATCCCGAAGAGCACAAGTCCCAGGTAGCCACTCAGAATGGGGCCGGTGTCGGGCGTCCCGAACCAGAAAAGCATCAGGACCAGATAGACGGTTGGAATGAGGATCGACACCAGGCTCGCCAAGGCGGCCAAGAACTTGCCCAGGACTATCTCGTAATCGCGGATGGGAGCCGTCATTAGGAGCTCC
>JAAXHY010000208.1 GCA_012270665.1 Dehalococcoidia bacterium | reverse complement strand
CGGCGAGGTCGGACATTCCACTATGAACTCTTGGAAGAAAGTCCCGTCCATCGGCAGGGAGTAGCCCGGCAACTCCGCGATGCGCGACGCCGCATAGTGCGACTTGTGGTAGCAAAGCTCCGCTATGTGTCTCAGACCGTGCTTGCCAAACGAAGCCATGTAAACGGTGGACATCAGCGCTATGAGCGCGACCGCCGTGCATATGTTGGACGTGGCCCGCTCGCGTCTGATGTGCTGTTCGCGCGTCTGCAGCGTCAGCACGTACGCTTCTCTGCCCCGTGTGTCCACCGTCTTTCCTACAATACGTCCCGGCATCTGCCGTATATAAGCCTGCTTGCAGGCGAAGAGCCCCACGTATGGTCCGCCGAATGTGGGCGGGACTCCTAACGCCTGGCCCTCTCCCACAACGATGTCTGCCTCATATTCTCCCGGCGATTTGAACATTCCGAGCGATACGGGGTCCGCGTTTACGATCAGCAGAGCGCCGTTCGAGTGCGCCAGTTCGGCCAGCCGCTCCATGTCCTCCATATACCCGAAGAAGTTCGGCTGTTGGACTATCAGACACGCTGGCTCGCCTATCTCGGCGTCGGAGGCGGAAACCACGTCTATCTCCAGGCCGGGCGCCTGGGTGTAGGTGTCCAGCGCCTCGCGGTAGAGAGGCGATACCGAGTCCAAAATCGCCACGCGGTCGCGCCTGGTGATTCTGGCCGCCATGAGCGCGGCCTCCGCCATCGAGGTCGAGCCGTCGTACATTCCAAGATTCGCTACGTCCATACCTGTCAACTGCGACACCAACGTCTGGAACTCGAATGCCGTCTGTAGCGTTCCCTGCGACACCTCCGGCTGGTACGGGGTGTACGCGGTCATATACTCGCTCCGCCCCGTTATCTGCCGCACTACGGCAGGGATATGATGCCTGTACGAACCCGCCCCGAGGAAACAGGCATAATCGCCCGGCACGCTGTTCATTGCAGCGAGTTCGCGGGCGTAGCGGCCGAGTTCCAGTTCGTCCCGCGCCGACGGTATATCCAGGTCCGAATTCAGATAGTTCTCGGGTATGTCGTCGAACAACTCCGCCACCGAATCTACACCGATGGCGTCCAGCATACTGCGCCTGTCGGGGTCGGTATTCGGGACATAGGGAGACCGGAATTCTGAGGGCATCTTCTTATCCTAGCTCTCCGCTTCGACGAGCGTCCCGTACTCGGACGCGCTCATCAGTCGCTGGATTTCCGAACTGTCCGAAACTTCCACCTTTATCATCCAGCCTTCCTCGTAGGGGCTGTCGTTCACAAGCTCCGGACTGTCGTTGAGAGACTCGTTTACCTCGACCACCCTGCCGCCGACCGGGGAGTACAGGTCTGAGACCGCCTTGACCGACTCGATCTCGCCCATCTTCTCGAACTGCTCCACGTCCGAACCGACTTCCGGCAGTTCCACGAACACCACGTCCCCGAGGCTGTCCTGGGCGAAGTGAGTTATGCCTATTACGGCGGTGTCGCCTTCCATCCTGAGCCATTCGTGCTCTTCCGAGTATTTGAGATCTTCAGGGTTCATGCGTTCCTGCTCCTGCGATAGAAGGGGAGTGTTCTGATTTCCGCTTCGACCGGGCGACCCCGTATTTCTACTGCGACCCGGGTCCCCGGCTCCGAATAAGCGATAGGAACATAGCCCAAGCCTATGTTAGTGTCAAGCGTGGGCGAAGGGCCGCCGGACGTAACTCTGCCGATGCGATTTTCGCCGTCCATTATAGAATATCCGGGACGGGCTATACCCCTCTCGGTCATCTCGAACGCCGCGATCTTGCGCGACACACCCTCGTCTCTGATAGCCCTCAGCGCGTCTCCCGCCACGTACCCTTCCCTGACGGGATCTACAAACCTGTCCAGCCCCGCCTCATACGGGTTGATTGAGGTGTCCATGTCGTTGCCATGCAGCAGCAGCCCGGCCTCCAGTCTCAGGACGTCCCTAGCGCCCAGTCCGCAGGCCGCCGCGCCCAGTTCCATCAGCGACTCCCACATAGCCGCCGCCGCCTCGCTCGGAACCATGATCTCGAAGCCGTCCTCTCCGGTGTAGCCTGTGCGCGCCAGGAAGGTCTCGACCCCGTTCACGGTCGCCGTCCGCGCCCGGAAGGGGCGTATCTTCGAGATGTCGGACTCAGCTAGTTGCGCTACCATGTCACGCGCCTTCGGACCCTGGCAGGCTATCATCGCTATGTCCGTGGTGACGTTGGTGATCGAGGTCTCTTCGTGATCCGGCCTGTGGCTTTCTATCCAGTCCAGAACGGTGTCCGTGTTGGAAGCGTTCGGTATCAATAACAATCTCTGCTCAGCCAGCCGGTAAACTATGCAGTCGTCAATTATCCCGCCGCTGCGGTCGCAGATGACGTTGTAGTGCGCGCGTCCGGTTCGCATACCCTGAACGTTTACGCTGAGAACGGAATCCAGAAGCGAGGCCGCCCCTGGTCCCTCGAACTCAACGCGCCCCATATGCGATACGTCGAACAGTCCGGCGTTGGTGCGTACAGCCTCCACCTCCCGGATGATGCTGTCGTAGCGGACGGGCATCTCCCAGCCCGCGAACGGCACGAAGCGTCCTCTATGACGCGCATGGGTATCGTACAGGGGAGTCCGGCGTGGTGTCTGTTCTTCTGACACGAATTCCTCCAAGACCCGGCTGGCTATTATCCGCGTGCTCGATATTCGCAAATGCATTGTAGCGCATGTAAGGTATGGACGCGCAGTACAAGGGAAACTTACGGCTGATTCGGAAAAGGGCGTCCATTCGCGAATCAGGTGTCATGCGGCTGCGTAGTATCTGCTATAATGTGCCTGTGCCATATCAACACTCGCAAATGCGTTGTGGCAGTCCCGATCCTACCGCCTTTCCTTTGTTGCAACCGCTTGGCGAGTCACATGAGAGACGAGTGGTGAGATGCGTAAGTCCTTAGTCTATTTTCTGATTATCGCGGGTGTCACTGCGGTTGTATTCTCCCTGCTCTCCGGCAACCTCGGGGGATCGAAC
>JAAXHY010000127.1 GCA_012270665.1 Dehalococcoidia bacterium | reverse complement strand
TATATACCCACTATGTCTATATCCGGTCGGGCCACGAGGTCGGCGAAATCGGTAGTGGCGTCGCTTATGCCGTGTTCGCGCGCCACGGAATCGAGGAGGTCTTCATTGGTATCGCACAGCGCGGTCACACGAATCGGAATGTCGGAGCGGTTCGAGCCGAGGACAGTCTCGCCATGTCCAAGTCCGGCAAGGCCCAGTCGTAGTTCTGTCATTCGCTCGCCTCCAGATTTCGCTTTATCTTGTCCCAGCGTCCGGGCATATCCTCGCGGGTCATCTGAGGCTCGAATCCCATCGAGAGATAGAGGCTGATCGCGGGCAGCCGCCAATCGTCGGTGAACAGGATAACGCGAGAATATCCTCTGTCAACGAGGTAGCGCGCCACCTCACTGCAAACCAGTCTTCCGAGCCCGAGGCCCCGATACTCGGGAAGGCTTGTTACGAAGTCCACTCTGCCGGTGTTATCCATGTCGTGTTGAACCGAGGCGAATGTGGCGGCGACTATCACTCCACCCCTCTCAGCAACCCTTGATCCGGTCATGCGCTCCGGACCCGTCATGTATTCCTCGAACTGCGCCCGGTCCCAGTCCGAGCCGTAGTCGCCGGTGTTGATCAGCGCTACCCATGAGTCCTCGTCGCCGGGCTGGTAAGCGCGGAGACGGAATCCGGACGCCGGGGCAGTCGCGGGCATACGGCCGGCGGTCTCAGCGGTTATTATCATGCTAAGTTGCTTGGGCGGAAGGTTACTCAATCGGTTCTCCTGAGTCTGGGGGACATGGCATATAGCGGCAAGTCATATGGATATTGTAACGTAAATTAGCACGGATGTACAACGACCGGCGCATCGCGGGCGCAGCGAGTTTTATACAGGGCTGCTCCGGATGTTGAAAGCGGGCTGTGGATTGTTTCGTGGGCTGAGGATATAATTGGTGGCGCGAAAAGGCATGAAGTTTGGGAGACGGCGATGGGCAATCAGATTGATTTCAACTGCGACATGGGCGAGAGCTTCGGAATGTACAAGATGGGCTACGACGAGGAGGTCATCAAATACATTACGTCGGCCAACATAGCGTGCGGATTCCACGCGGGCGATCCGAACTGGATGCGCGAGACCGTCAGGCTTGCGGAGGAGCGGGGTGTAGGCATCGGCGCTCATCCCAGCTTCCCAGACCTTGCCGGATTTGGCAGGAGGAACATGGTAGTCTCTCCTGAAGAGGCGAAGAACGACGTCATCTACCAGATGGGCGCCCTCCAGGCGTTCACAAAGGCCGGGAAGCTCCAGCACGTGAAGCCGCACGGGGCCATGTACAACATGGCGGTGGACGACGGTGAACTGGCGAGGGCAATATGCGAGGCGGTCCTGGAAGTTGACGAGAGCGCCGCCCTTCTCGCGCTGGCGGGCTCGAAGTGGATCGCTATCGCGGAGGACATGGGCCTGCGAGTGGGACGCGAGATCTTCGCCGACCG
>JAAXHY010000277.1 GCA_012270665.1 Dehalococcoidia bacterium | reverse complement strand
CGGGGCTTCAGTTCGGTCCGAATGGGAGGAACCCTATGGGATGGCTCCTGGAGCGGGAACGGGATACGCGCTGATCTACAACCGGCATATGTACGAGTACGGCACGACGCAGGAGCAGATGGCGAAGGTCGCGGCGGACCAGCGCTTCAACGCGCAGGATAATGAGAATGCGGTGTTCCATGGGCAGCCCGCAAGCGTACAGGACATATTGAATTCAAGGTATGTGAACTACCCGCTGAGGCTTCTGGAGTGCGTGATGCCGTGCGACGGGGCGGCGGCGCTGATAATGACGACTCCGGAGCGCGCCAGGGCGCTGCCAAACCGTCCGGCATACCTGCTTGGGTCCGGTATGGAGCAGTCGAACGCGAACGTGTGGCAGAACGAACGGATTACGACCACCCCGGTCACCACCAGCGCGAGACGGGCTTTCGAGATGGCGAGGTATGGGCCGTCGGATATGCAGTTCGCCGAATTCTATGATTGATACACGATACTCGTGGCCGTGAGCCTCGAAGACGCCGGATTCGTCGGAAAGGGCGAGATTGGCCCGTTCTACGAATCTACGGATACAACATACAAGGGCACGTTCCCGATAAATACAGACGGCGGTCAGCTGTCCGGCGGACAGCCCGGACTCGCTGGTGGATTCAGGCACGTCATAGAGGGCGCGCGCCAGGTAATGGGCAAGGCCGGAGTGAGGCAGGTGCTCCGAAACGACTTATGTATGGTGAACGGTTGAGGGGGCACGGCGAGCGAGATGTGCTCGCTGGTCCTCGGGTCCGAGGATACGATTTAGGAAGTTACCAGTCGTCGGTTTTCAGTTGTTAGATCAAGCCGCTGAAACTGAGTGTTGACGACTGACGATTAGCCACTTCGGGAACTAAAACATGACTACTCCATACGCAAAGCCGCTTCCCGCGCCGATGAATGAGGAGTTGTCGCGCCCATTTTGGGACGCCGCCAAGCGGCATGAACTCGTCCTGCCGAGGTGCAGGACATGCTCGAACATCTTCTTCTATCCGCGGGAGCGGTGTCCGGACTGCTTCTCGGATGACCTGGAGTGGACTCGGGCAAGCGGAATGGGCAGGTTATACTCGTTCACAATCGTTTACCAGGCTGGACATCCGGCCTTTCAGCCGGACACGCCGCACATCTACGCGATCATCCAGTTGAACGAAGGGCCGAAGATACCGTCGAACCTGGTCGGGTGCGAGATAGAGGACGCGCGGATAGATATGGCGGTGGAGGCGGTGTTCGATGACGTGTCAGAGGACTATACGCTGGTGAAGTTCAGGCCGGTCTAGCGGGAGCTAAACTATCTTCACTATACGGTTCACATAAATGCCGGGGGTGTGGACAGCGCCCGGGTCAATGTCGCCGGGTTCCACCACCTGGTCAACCTCCATGATTACGATGTCGGCGGAGGTCGCCATTACGCCGTTGAAGTTGCGCGAGGTTCCCCTGTATTGAGTGTTGCCCATGGTGTCGGATACGTGGGCCCTGAGAAGAGCGAAGTCGGCCTTGAGCGAGCGTTCCAGAAGGTACTCTCTACCGTCGAACACGCGGGATTCCTTGCTCTCGGCCATCAGCGTGCCTACCCCGGTGGGTGTGTAGAAGGCGGGTATGCCCGCGCCTCCCGCCCTGATGCGTTCGGCCAGAGTGCCCTGCGGCACAACCTCCAGATCAATCTTGCCTTCGCGGTAGGCGGTCTCGAAAGCGGTGGGCCGGGACGGTGACGGGGATACAGGAAAAGAGGCTATGACCTTCTTGACCTGCTCGTTCTCGACGAGCGCGCCGATATCCGTGGGCCTGTCGCCCGGTATCGTGCCGAATCCTATTACCGAGGCCAGGCCGGCGGTGTTGGAAATGATGGTCAGGTCGGACGCTCCATGATCGCGCAGAGCGCGTATCAGGTTTTGCGGGGTGCCGCCCGGTCCCGCGAAACCGTCAATCATCAAAATGGCTCCGTCGGGAATGTCCGCGACCGCCTCGCTGAAACTGGACACAATCTTGCTCAATGGTGTCTTCCACCTCACTCAGAAATGCGCTCCAATTCTAATA
The DNA here is from genome assembly GCA_012270665.1 of Dehalococcoidia bacterium. The sequence goes on along the minus strand of JAAXHY010000277.1, from coordinate 6,146 downwards.
TACTCCGGACACTGTTGACAGGTCACAGGCGCTGAAAGGTCGTCAATGCGCATCCGCGCCGGCACTTGAGAATTCTGATAATATGCCCGTGCGTGTCCAGATACCAATAGTAGCGAACCGAAGTTCGGAGAATAGGAAATTGGCCGATTCCCAAATAACAGTACGTCGCGCCGCGCGCCGCGACGCCGCGCGGATCGTTGAATTTCAGCAGAACATGGCTCTCGAGACAGAGGGAAAGACTCTCGACGAATCTCTGATAAGCGCCGGGGTGGACGCTGTTTTCGACGATCCGAACAAGGGCTTCTACCTGGTGGCGGAAGTGAGTGGGGAGGTGGCGGGTAGTCTGCTTATCACCTACGAGTGGAGCGACTGGCGAAACGCCACGTTCTGGTGGATTCAGAGTGTGTTCGTGGACGCCGACCACCGGAGGCGCGGCGTTTATACCGCTATGCACGACTATGTTTTGACGCAGGCGCGGAAGAGCGAAGACATCTGCGGCGCGCGTCTCTACGTGGAGCGGAGTAATCACATCGCTCAGCAGACCTATAATAGCCTGGGAATGGACCACTCCCACTATGATCTTTATGAGATAGACTTTGTGCTGTGAACAGGGGGAGAAGATGCTCGATGACAAAGTGAGAGAATTCGCGTCCGCCAATCACCAGGCCGTTTTGACGACATTTCGGAAGAACGGCGCAGCCCAGATGAGCATCGTAACCGTCGGGCCGTATGGCGAGGGCGTGGGATTTACCACTACCGAGGACCGCGCGAAGTTCCACAACTTGGTTCGTGATTCTCGATGTTCGCTGCTGGTGTCCAAGAGCGACTGGTGGGGTTATGTTGTCTTGGAAGGGCGAGCCAAAGTTCTGCGACGCGGAGAGTCGGATGACGACGAACTGCGCGACGCGCTGAGGGGGATATACCGCGCGGCTTCCGGCGAGGAACATCCAGACTGGGATGATTACGACCGGGCTATGGTCGAGGATCGCAGGGCGGCGATAATCGTCGTTCCCGACCATGTGTATGGGACTACTGCCGTCTAACCCCACAATTCCCAACTCGCCAGGAGAGACCGCGCTATGCCGGAGCAGCCGAACTTCCTTGTAATCATGTCGGACGAACACGGGCCCATGTGGTCGAGCGTGTATGGTCACCCGTTCGTGCGGACTCCGAACATGGAGCGAATCGCTGAGGCAGGCGCGACGTTCGACGCGGCCTACTGCAATTCGCCGCTGTGCGTTCCGTCCCGGCTGTCGTTCATGACCGGGCGATACGTGTCGAATTGCGAGGGCTGGGACAACGCGAAGCCACTGCCCTCCGACGTTCCGACGTGGCCGTACATGCTAAGGTCTGTCGGATACGACAGCGCGCTGTCCGGCAAGATGCACCTGATAGGCCCCGACAGACTTCACGGCTTTCAGTCCCAGCTTGCCTACGATCCACACGGGGGCGGGAGCGCGGAGGACGAGACAGCGAGGAGACTCGGTCTGTCCACAGGAGGCCGGCATCCCATCTATCTCTGGGAAGACGGAATACCGACCGCCGACGAACCCTGGCCGAGCGTAAAGGAAGCCAGGGCGGGGACAGGGCCAATGATCGAGGCGGACGATAAGATAGAGTCCGAAGCGCTGCGCTATCTCAGGGATCCCGCGCGGCGAGAACGTCCCTGGGCTCTTTGTGTGGGGTTCGTCGCGCCGCACTTTCCGTTCATCGTGCCGGAGCCGTATTTTTCGATGTACTATCCCGAACACGCCGACCTTCCTTACAATCCGCCCGGGCACCTGGACAACCTGCCCGCCGCGGCCCGCAGGCTTAGGCAGTCGTTCAACTTCGACGGGTACACAGAAGAGGAAATCAGAAGGGCCAGGGCTGCTTACTACGGCCTGATAACCTATCTGGATGGCAAGATAGGCCGCTTGCTGGACACGCTCGACGAACTTGGCATGGCGGAGAACACGGTGATCGTACACACGTCGGACCATGGCGAGTCGCTCGGGGAGCACGGTCTCTGGCGCAAGATGAACTTCTATGAGCATTCGGCAAGGGTGCCTCTCCAGATTGCATGGCCCGGCGTGATTCGAGGCGGACAGCGGTTCGGCGGGGCCGTTTCCCTTGTGGACGCTACCGCGACGATTCTGGATATGGCCGGCGTCGAGGAGGATTCGGCGTCAATGATGAACATGGATGGCGTGTCGCTTCTGCCACAGATGACAGGTGAAATGAGTTCTGAGCGGGACGAGGCGTTTGTGGAACACCTGGCGCACGGCACAGACCGTCCAAGGGCGATGGCGCGCCAGGGCAACTGGAAATTGTGTTACAGCCATGGCGATCCTCCAGACATCGAACTGTACAACCTGGATACCGATCCGGGGGAGTTCGACAATCTAGCTTCGGACGCCGAATACGACTCGGTACGTCTCCGTCTCATGTCCAAAGTGACCGAAGTGTGGGGTGACCCGGATGAACTCGACCTCAGAATCAAAGACAGCCAGCGCTCGCGCCTGATGATCCGGGACGCGCTGGGTGAAGAGGCTATCTTCTAGGCAGCGGATATGCTCATACGCCATATTGCCTCCGGAAGAGTGTCGCGCAGATGAGTTGGGTATTTCTGGCCCTGGGCAGCGCGCTGGCCTTCGCGGTGGTGTCCGCGCTGGACAAGATTCTCATTCAGAGATTCGTGCCCAACCCGAGGGCATTCATCGTTCTGGTTGGGCTGATCCAGTTTGGCTTGGCGGCCATCGTTCTGCCTTTCGCCAAATTCAGCGGATATGGTCTGGACACCGCGTTGATCTCCTGCGCCTCCGGCTTTCTTGCGGGGATATACCTGGTCCTGATGTTCTGGGTAATGCGGATGCAGGATGTATCCAGGGTAGTTCCGATTACGTCCACTCACCCCATATTCGTGGCGATACTGGCGCAGGTGTTCCTGGGCGAGATAATCAGCGTCCTGGCATGGGCCGGGATACTGGTGACGGTCGGAGGGGCGGCGCTTATGTCCTTTGGGCCGACGACACGCCGGTCCGAGCGAGGACAGAGCCAGTGGGTCCCCTTCGCGCTTTTGATGGTGTCCAGCCTGGCGTTTGGCCTGAGTCAGTACCTGACCAAGGTTGTGGCCGGAGACATCGACGTCTGGTCGTTGTTCGTTTGGCGGGGTGTAGGACTCGGAATCGCGTGCGTGGGCATAATGATTCGCAAGAGTATGTTCCCGGACCTCGTAAGGGCGATCCGGGACCCCGTATCCATTAGCCTGACAGTCTTGACCGAAGGGGTATTGGTGCTGATCGCGGTCATATTGCAGTTGCTGGCGATTTACTCCGGCCCTGTGTCGTTGGCTGTAACGGTCATGGCGATCAGGCCGCTCTTCGTATTCATCCTGGGGATATTGCTCAGTCTGGGGGTGTCCAGAGTTCTGGACGAGCCTCTCGAGGGTGGGATACTCGCCACGAAACTGGCCGCGATAGCCATGACGGTCGGTGGAATCATAGCGGTGACTCTCGCCTGAGCGGTCAGTCCGCCTATATTTTTCCTGAACGTGTTGACATACGTTTGGACTTAACCTATATTAAGTTCTGCCTTTAGTATGTCGTAAATCATCCGGTTAGCGTATCTTGACGGCTTGGATGATTCCACGCTAAATGAGGGTTTTCGCGCATACTCATTGGACAGACCAGTAAACGCGCGGTCAAGGCAAGTCAAGGAGGATGGGGATGCAGACAGCGGCATCCAATCCCAAACTCAGAGCCGGGTCAAGCGAGCGACTCGCCGAGTCAGCCGCCTCGCGCGCCGCCGCTCAGCCTGCCTTCACTCACAGGAGAGGCCGAAATCACCTCAGCCTGTCTTGGAGGTTCAACCTAGCGGTCGCGGTTTCGGTCAGCGTCCTGATAGCAGTATCGCTCTCGATCCAGGGCCTGGTGTGACAGTTACGCGGTCTCGCATTCGCCGCATAGGGTGAATATCTCTATTCTGTGCCCCATTATGTCACCCGGGATCTCGCGCTCCAGCGCTCTGAGAAGCCGTTCTATGGTGGCGTGCCTGAATTCGCCGATTGTGTAGCATTTGACGCAGACCGTGTGGTGGTGGTGGTGTACAAGGGCTGTGCTGTACATTATTGGCGTACCGTCGGGCAAAGTCAGCTTGCATATTACGCCCGCATCAAGCAGTAGTTTGATAGTCCGATAGACGGTGGCTCTACCTACACCGGGCAGTTCGTCGCAGATGTCATCCGCTTTGAAGCCGCCTTGCTTCCGGCTGAGCAGATCCGTAACGCTCAACCTCGGCTTGGTTATCCTGTACCCGCCGTCTTCGAGAACGGCGATAAGGTCAGGTCGAATAGTTGGTTCTTGGGCAGACTCTATTCTGGTTGTCGTCATACTACCCGCTCACTTGCTGAGAGTCTCCTGCTTTCCGGCAACGAACTTCTGATGTACTAAAGCTATCAAGTAAGGCGGTATTCGTCAACTTCACCGGGGCCGGTTGAGCTGGACAGGTATTTCTACTTATCCAACAGCGCACATTCAATTCCACTTTCTGCTAGAGTGTCTTCGCAATGCCCACCAGTGAGGAGAGTTAAACATGAGACTGGTAATCGCAGGATGCGAGTATTCCGGCACCTCGACCCTGACATTCGCAATAGATGACTGGATGCAGGAGACAATCGGAGTCAGGTTTCCGCTTATTCACGACCACTGGAAACTGCCCGATACGTCAGGACATCCCCAGGCGGACATGACCGAGGACGAAAGACAGCAGGTGCTTGCCTTGAGCTCCGAGTTGAAGGAGATGACTCAGCGACACAGCCTGTATTATCACGTTCAGGCCAACTCGTGGAACGGACCGGACTGGATGTCCATAGGGCTGCACATAGACGATGGAGTTTACGGCCCAATGTATTACGGATATGGCGGCGCCGACAAGCCACATGATCGCAAGGTTGTGGGTCAGCAGGTGGAAAGCTCGGTTCTGAGGTTCGCGCCGGACATCGTTCTGGTTCATGTCAAGGCGACGGAGGACGTGATAAAGAGGCGCATGGAAGAGAACCCGCATCCTCACAGTCCGGTGAAAGCGGAGGATATTCCAGAGTTGCTCAGGCGATATGAGGACGCGTGCGCTCGATCTCTTTTCAGGCACAAGATGACTCTGGACACGAGTGAGTCGTCGGTGAAAGAGTCAGTCGCCGAGTTCGCTACGAAAGTAGAGCCGTTCCTCACGGAGACCGACAGGTCGAGAATCCTGACTCACAGGATTTGGCAGCGCTGAGAAAGAGCAGAGCCTTCAGTACGAGCTCCAGCGGTTCGCGATGGGCATACGCCGGTCGCGACCGAAGTTGCGCGGGGTTATCTTGATGCCCGGGGCGGCCTGTCTGCGCTTGTACTCGGAGCGGTCAACCAGCCCTATGACCTGCTTCACGACTCTAGCGTCATTACCCATAGCGACTATTTCGTCGAAGCTCATGTCGTCCTCGACGTATGCCTTGAGAATCGGGTCCAGCTCCTCGTAAGGGGGGAGGCTGTCCTGATCGAGCTGGTCGGGTCGGAGTTCGGCGCTGGGCGGCTTGTCAATCACGGCCTGCGGGATAATGTCAGCGCCGACCCTGGAGTTTCTGAACCTGGCGAGGTCGTAGCACATGACCTTTGGCACGTCCTTGACGACAGCGAATCCGCCGGACATGTCGCCGTAGATGGTGGCGTACCCGGTTGCCATTTCGCTCTTGTTGCCGGTGGTGAGAACGAGCCAGCCGAACTTGTTGGAGAGGGCCATTATCAGGTTGCCGCGTATCCTGGACTGGATGTTTTCTTCGGCTACGCCCCAGTCTGTGCCTTCGAACTGGGGCGCGAGGGAGTTCATGAAAGATCCGAAGGTTTGCTCTATCGGTATGGTCCAGAGTTCAATTCCGAGGTTGTCGGCCAGCAGTTTCGCGTCAACGACGCTGCCTTCGGATGAAAATTCGGACGGCATGGAGACACCGACGACGTTGTGGCTGCCCAGCGCATCCACTCCGATAGCGGCGACAAGGCTGGAGTCTATCCCGCCCGACAGCGCGACCAGGACCTTGCTGAAGCCGCATTTCCGCACGTAGTCGCGCGTTCCGATCACGAGGGCCTGGTATATCTCCTCCGCGCCGTCATAGACATCTCCGAAACTCCCGG
>JAAXHY010000497.1 GCA_012270665.1 Dehalococcoidia bacterium | reverse complement strand
AGACAGGAGGGGCTGCAGGAAGGCAGGCAGGAAACCCTACGCAGGTTTGCGCGCAACGTGATACTCAAGTCGAATCAGAACCCTGAAGCGTCCGTTGAGGAATTGGTTGAGACTGTGGCCTCCGAGATGGAGGAGGCTGAGAGGAAGTAAGCGTCTCTTTCGCTTGCACCGATGAACGAAGGCTTGGGTTGCGGATCCGGGCCCGGCGCGTGGTTCGTATTTTTCGCTCGCTTTACTTGGCGTTGAATCTGGGCATTACCTTCTCGCCGAACAGACGGATAGATTCTTGGACGCCGGCGGTGTCCATCTCGCCAACGTTCATCTTCATCATCAGGTTGCGCGCGCCGACGTCGCGCAGTTCAGCTATCTGCTCCGCAACCTGCTCGGGCGTCCCTATGATGCACGCTTTCTCGAAGTCCTCCCCGGCCGGGAGTGGCTTGGTCGGGTCCAGCGGTGGGAACCCCTCCGGGTTGTAGATCTCTCGCGCCTCGCGGAAGTGCTTGCGCTCCCTGCGGAAGCCCGGCTCGAACAACTCCCGGGCGCGCTCGTAAGTCTCCGCTACGAAGACGTTCTTGGAGAACCAGCACTGGTCCAGGGTTGCCTCTATTGTGTCCTCGTCGAAGCCCGCTTTCGCCATTTCGTCCCTGTACCCGGTCATGCGCGACTCGAATACCTCCGGCTCTTGCACTCCCATCAGGATTGGGCGCCCTATACGTCCCATCGCAAGTGTGGAGGCTTCGCTGATACAGGCGCGCACCAGCGGCGGGTGAGGCTTCTGGAAAGGCTGCGGTCTAAGCTGGGGGAACGTTACGTCCCAGAACCTGCCCTCGTGACGCACGTTGTCGGTGGTCCATGACTTCACGAGCAGTTCTTCGGCTTCTGCCAGCCTGTCCGGTCCCTCGTCCATCGGAATGCCGAAACCCATGTATTCGTAGGTGTTGAATGCCGACCCGCGGCCTATGCCCACGATGAGCCTTCCGCGGCTCAGGTTGTCCAGCAGCGCGGTCTGCGCCGCGAGCCTTACCGGATGATGGAACGCCATCTCGACCACCGCGAAGCCAATCTTGATTCGCGTGGTCCTGGAGGCGACCGCCGCGCCGAACACGAGCGGGTCCACGTAGGCGCACGCGCCGTCGAAGTGGTGCTCGGTGAGCCA
>JAAXHY010000271.1 GCA_012270665.1 Dehalococcoidia bacterium | reverse complement strand
GTTATCCTCGGAGAATATGAACATTCTCGACCCCAGCTTCGCCTGGTTTCCCTGGTGTGCCATATTCGGTGAAGCGACCAAAATCAACTCCCCGTCCAGAAGCTCGTACCGCTCCCCCTCTGGCGTATTCAGATAGTCCTCATACGTGTACTTCGTCTTAGCAACCATGCCTGCCCTCCCAGTGCGGTGCTTCCAATTATATCAACGGACGCGCTATCCTGCCCCAGAATTCACATCCACTTCTAACCCCTTCCCATCTTCACCCCACCATCCCAATCCATCCTGAATATCCTAAACATCCCATAAATCCCGCTTCAGACAAACCCTATACACCCACCACCTCCATACGCTACAATACACCCATGAAGAACAAGATTTCTAATACCATACACATAAATCCGAGATTATATAAATGAAAAATCGAGAGCCGAAAAATTTCTCCATAGCTAATACAGGTGATTAACAGATGGATAGCAGGGGTTCTAATCACCAGTTGCCCCACCAGAAGCCACCTGTTCAATCATAATCCCGAATATATGACACCACACCAAAGCGGTTCAACCCGGAACTAGCGGCTAAAAACTAATAACCGAGCGCTCAGAGGAAGACATGACTCGAAGATCCGCAAACATCGTCGTCATCGGCGGAGGAGTGAACGGCGCCAGCATCGCCATGCACCTGTCCCGGCTGGGAGCGGGCAAGGTCATCCTCGTCGAGAGAGGCCACCTCGCGAGCGGCGCGAGCGGCAGGTCCGGCGCGATGGTGCGCGAACACTATCTCCATCCCACTCTCGTCAAGATGGCGATGGAGGCCAGCGACATCTTCCACAACTTCCCCGACGCCATAGGCGGCGACGCCCGCTTCATAGAGACCGGAAGGCTGCTCTTCTTCGGCGAAAGAGACGCGGACGCCGCGCGCGCCAACGTCGAAATGAACCGTGAGCTTGGTGTCGAGATCAATACCCTCACCCCGTCCGAGGTAGCGGACATGGTCCCGCAGGTATGTCTCGACGGTATCGCGCTCGGCGTTTACGAGCCCAATTCCGGCTACGCCGACCCCATGGCAACGACCTACGCCTACGCCGGGCAGGCTCGCAATCGCGGCGCGGAAATCCTGACGGGCTGTGCGGTAAAAGGCATCAACATATCCGGTGGGCGCGTTACCGGCGTGCACACTGAACAAGGCCCCATAGACGCCGACGCGGTCGTAGCCGCTACGGGCCCCTGGGTGAACAAACTGGCCGCTCCGATGGGCGAATTCCTTCCGGTCACCCCCATCCGGGTTCAGATGGTGCACCTGCGCCGTCCACCCATGCTCGAGTCCCTCGGCATCAACATAATAGACTACACCACCGGCGCATACTTCCGCGTGGACGCCGGATACAACACGCTTATCGGAGGCGAGGACTGGGACGACCTCAACGAAGTCGTCAACCCCGACGCCTTCGGGCTGAACGCCGACCACGACACCGTCACCCGATTCTGGGACAGGGCCAAGATGCGCTTTCCCGACTTCGCCGCCGCCACCCAGAGGGGCGGATACGGCTCCCTTTACGACATGACCCCCGACGGCAACCCGATTCTCGACAAGTCTGAGAACATCGAAGGCCTGTACTGGGCCACCGGCTTCAGCGGACACGGGTTCAAGCTGTCTCCGGTCGTGGGTAGAATGGTCGCCGAGTTCGTAATGCACGGCGACAGTAGCGACCATCCTATACGAGAATTTAGGGCGAGCCGTTTCGACGAGGGCGACCTTCTCGAAGGCGAACACCCCTACGAAGGCCGCAGGCACCAGTGATGACCGGCGCATGGACTTTCTACTATGACGCCGACTGCGGCATGTGCACCGCCGTAGTCCGATGGCTGAGCCGATTCGACTTCAGGAATCGAATCCTCTGGACGCCGATCCAGACGCTCGAGGCGCCGCCCAAGGGCTTGAGTTACGCCGACCTCGAAGAGGCAGCCTATCTGGCGCGCGCCCCCGGCGACAACTACGAGGGTTTCTACGCCTTCCGAAAACTCCTGTTGAAGCTCCCCCTTCTGTCCCCCCTTGGCGCGCTGATGTGGCTGCCCGGAGTCAGACTAATTGGAGTCCCTGCCTATCGCTGGGTCGCCCGCAACAGGTACAGGATTTCAGGATGCCCGGCGCCCGGCATCAGTCGCCACACCAAACCCGGCCTGGATCAGACCATCCCCGACTGAATCTCATACCATCGCCGCCCTCCGATTATCCCCCTCAGCCCCTGCTCGCGTCCGGTTTCCATTGCCCGAATACTGACGACTAAGCGCTAACGACTAAATGCTCAATAGGGTATAATGTCGCCGTTTGGCGAGAGACAGGGAAGGGACATTTTCTCAGGTATGCAAGGCACACAGGTATCTCCCGAAGTCAGGCGAGGCCGCAATCAGCTCGCTGTAACGGTCGTCCTGGGACACACCGTAAAGCACATCTATAACTCCGGCCTGAACTCCGTCATCATGGCCGCCATCAAGGACGACATGGGCCTGACCGGAGCGCAGTTCGGCCTGCTGTCCACCTCACAGCGCGTGACCAGCGGCACGACCACTATGGTCGCGGGCTACCTCGGAGACCGCTTCGCCAACCGCTCCGGCCTCATGCTATTCATCTCGCTCGGCATGATGGGCATCTCCTTCTACCTCCTCGGCAGCGCGCCTAACTATATGCTCCTCCTCGCCGTCATGCTGTTGGTCGGAATCGGACCGTCTCTCTACCACTCCCCCGCCATAGCGTCACTTTCCCGAAAATTCCCGGACAGACGCGGATTCGCCATCTCCCTGCACGGAACCGGCGGCAGCGTCGGTGAAGTGGTAGGCCCCGTGCTTGTCGGCGGCCTCATAAGCGGCACATACCTAGTCGCCTTCAAGTGGCAGGACGTGCTTCACATCAGCGTCGGTCCCGCCCTCTTCTTCGCCATCCTCATCTATCTGATGATGCGCAACATCCCCACCGCCGCAACCGATATCGAGTCGGTCAGGGAGTACTTCAATTCACTCTGGACGCTGCTGCGCCGCAAGGCGATGATATCTCTCGTCGT
>JAAXHY010000371.1 GCA_012270665.1 Dehalococcoidia bacterium | reverse complement strand
ATCGCGCCAGTAGTCACGCTACGCGGCCATCTCGCCGAAGTCCGACATCCATATGCGCACTATGCCGCGCAGGCCGCGTATCAGCTCCTGCTGGTTCTTGAAGGTATTGCCCACATCCTCGGCGGCGCTGTCCCCCTCTGACAACTTGCGAAGGAAATTCACCTCGTCCTAGAGATCTTCGACCCTGTCCCTCTACTCACTCAGTTCGCCGCTGACGACGCTGAGTTCGGATTCCAGGTTGTCCGCGCGAGAGGGAGCCCTGCGCTCTTTCACCCTCTCCTTCGCCTCTTCGGCGTCCATCTCTCCACTCTTGAGCTTTTGGAGAATGTCCTCGTGATGACCAACGATATCCGAAGCCGCGCGCACCGTGAGTTCGCCCCGGCGGACGAAGTCCCCCACACCGCCCTTCTCCGCCTTGAGAGCCTGACGCGCCGTCTGACGCGAGACGTTGGCGGCTTCGGCAAGACCGAGAGAGTCCATGGCCTCGGACTGAGCCTCGATCTCGCTCTTCTCGCCGTTCCTCCGCGCCTTCTGCCAGGAGTAGGCGTCCATTATGGACATCGCCCTCTGTCCGGCGTCCTGATGACGTCGGTTAGCGTTACGCGCCAGCACGAACTCGACAGGGTCATCACCCTCATAGGGAATCAGAATGGGCTCGACGCCATGGTCCAGAAAGGAGTTGTAGCGCCACCACCCGTCGAGTACCATTCCGTCTAGGGTATATATCCGCAGACCATCCGGGTCCACGTACTTCATGATCCCCTCGTCGAAGTCCTTCTTTACCTCCGGGGCCATAGGGCCCCATAACAGGCTAAGCGGGTGACGCTTCAATCTCGTAGCAGCAGCGCTCATCTCAATCCTCCGGAGTCTTCAAAATCGCTGACTTCACCTGATACCCGCATGCGGAGAGCGTCCACAGGGTGGCGGCTCCTCGCGGCAGTTCGACCCTTCATAGACACTCGGGATATCCCCGGCAAGCGCCTGCATAAGTCCGGAAGGCAGGTAGTCTTCCACTCTGTCGGACAGCGGCCGGACAGGTCCCTATCGACAGCGTCATATCCAAGACCAGCTTTCCGTCACTCATTCCCAGACTCCCCGATCGCGTCGGCGACCCTCTTGAGGTCAACCAGAGTATTCGGCTCGAGTCCCATAGCTTCCTCAACTCGTAGAAGCGCCTGATCTTTGATGCGCTTACGCCCATGCATCTGATGAGCGAAATGCGTTTCGCTCAACTCCGCCTCGCGGCACAGGGAGGCGCGACTCCTATCATGTTTCTCCAACCATACATTCACCACATCCTGCCACCGTCTGATCCCCGCTTCCTTAGCCATCTTCCCCTCCCATATCACCCGTCTCAGAATCGCAGAACCGCACAGCGATGACTTCACAGTCATGGGCGACGCGCGTA
>JAAXHY010000028.1 GCA_012270665.1 Dehalococcoidia bacterium | reverse complement strand
CCGTAGCCCTTGTGCGACCCCTGTTCGCGGGTGCCGCCCAGCGGAAGCTGGTAGTATTGGCCGCGCTCCGGCATCGGAACTTCGTCCAGTATGGGGTCGCCGTCCGTTCCAGATATCCAGCCGCCGAGCAGGTTCGCTCCCACGCGGCTCGCAAGCCCCAGCTTGTTGCCCGCGATGGCGGAGGTGGCGGCGTCGAAGAGCAGGAACGGCTCGGACTTGGCGGGAGCTGAAATAGCCAGTGGATTCGTGCCGAAGCGGGGTTCGGCGCCGAACGTGGGCAGAACGAGCAGGCCGCCCGCGGTCGCGGTCATTCCCACCATGTCCGCCTTGGCCGCGAGCATCGCGTGGTGTCCGATGGCGCCGGAGTGGCCGGCGTTGTACATGGTCACCGCCCCCATGCCCACGTTGCGCGCTTTCTCTATGGCTATCTGCATCGCTTTCGGGCCGAGTATGACCGCCAGACCGCGGTCGGCGTCAATCGTAGCCGTGGCGGCGGACTCGCGCTCTACCTTCCAGTCCGGCCTGGGGTTCAGCGTCCCCTGTGAGTAGCCCTGCACGTATGACCTGAGCATATTGGACACGCCATGCGTCTCCACGCCCCTGAGGTCGGTGGACACCAGCACGTCGGCGCCCAGCTCCGAGTCTTCTGGTGTGACACCCATCTTCTCGAATATGGAGGCCACCGTTTCGCGCAGCCCGTCGTGCGGCACGTGAATCTCATCTTCTTTGGGTACTTTGAATCGTTCGAGCATCGAATCTATTGCCTCGTGTACATTGAAGTATCTAAATCGGTATGTCAGAACGAAAGCGATTGTATCAGTAATCGGCGCGGCGTTGCGGAATTGATCAGTGTTGACCGGATATTCGCTTGAAAAATTCCGAATTGCTTGAATAGAATTAGCTCAGAATTGATGGGACTGGCAACAGTATCCCGCGGCACCCTTTAAGTTGGTCCGGTGAGGCTGGCAAGGGGCGAAAGGCGGCGGCTGGTCGGTATATCGAGCCAAACCGCGCATTGCGACCTCTTGCTGGCATAGCGAGAGGTTTTTCTTTGGCTGAAAGCGAGGTTACATTCCGGCGTCGGATACTCACTGACGACGAGATAAGACGCGCCCTGATTCGCGTAGCCCATGAAATCATGGAGAGGAACGGCGGCGTCGAGGGTGTCGTGCTTGTCGGAATGCACACTCGCGGCGTTCCAATCGCGCGGAGGATCGCGGGGTTCGCGCAGCGGTTCGAAGGTGTCGAAGTACCTGTCGGGATGTTGGACATCGGGCTGTACCGGGACGACGTCGCGGCTGGAGCCAGACCTCTCATGCGTCCCACTACTATCCCGGACATACAGGGGAGGACGGTCGTCCTGGTGGACGACGTTCTCTTTACCGGTCGCACTGTCAGGGCGGCCATGGACGCGCTGACCGACCTGGGTAGGCCGAGCCAGATCCAGCTTGCCATACTCGTTGACCGCGGACACCGCGAACTGCCCATCCGGGCGGACTACGTTGGAAAGAACGTGCCTACCTCGCTCGACGAACAGGTTTACGTGAAGCTGACCGAAATTGACGGCGCAGACGAAGTCCTCTTGGCAAGGGAGGAGGAAGCATGACAACGAAGATGAGCCCGCAGACTCGCGCCCGCCAAGCCAACGGTGCCTCTCCCACGCCGAGAAACAGGATCGGACGCAGGCATGTCCTCGATCTTGACGACTTTACAGTCCAGGAGATAGAGGAGGTCTTTCAGAACGCGGACGCAATGCGTGAGGTGATGAACCGCGACATCAAGAAGGTCCCCACTCTGCGCGGCAAGACAGTCATTACTCTATTCACCGAGGCCAGTACACGCACACGTGTATCGTTCGAGCAGGCGGGCAAGATTCTGAGCGCCGACGTGATCAACGTATCCGGTTCCGGCAGCAGTGTCGAAAAGGGTGAGTCGCTGTACAACACCGCGCTGACTCTCCAGGCGATGAACGCCGACATCATCGT
>JAAXHY010000508.1 GCA_012270665.1 Dehalococcoidia bacterium | reverse complement strand
CGAGACCCGCATCGCAGCCAAGGTTATCACAAACCGACATTGGTTGTGTAACTGCCCGTGCTATAATCGCATTGACTAAGATACGCCCCGAGACTGGATGATCGTACAGAGAGTATGAACATTCATCCGTCGCCCTATTCGGAGACCGGTATGACTACGCAAACACTGTCCAAAACCGAACCCGACATCCCAACCAATGCCCCCAGAAAGCGCCTCTTCACCCGTAAGGAATACCACGCTATGGGCAAGACCGGAATCCTCGGACATCAGGAGCGTGTGGAACTCCTCGAAGGAGAGATTATCGTCATGTCCCCAATCGGAAACAGGCACGCCGCGTGTGTTCTCTGGCTGGCTGAGGCCTTCTATGATAAGGAAAGACTCATGGGACGGGCGCACATTCATACTCAAAACCTGGTCGCCGCATCCCGAATTTCTGAGCTTCAGCCCGATCTGACGCTGCTTGCATATCGAGAGGATCGCTATGCGTTCGGGCGCCCGCGCCCCCAGGATGTTCTGTTGCTCGTAGAGGTCGCGGATTCGTCCCTCGACTACGATAGAAACATCAAGCTTGGACACTACGCCGAGTTGAGAATCCCCGAAGTCTGGATAGCGAACCTGCAAGACGACCGCATCGAATCTTACGCAGACCCTTCTTCAGAAGGCTATGGCGCGTCGAAGTTCTACGAACTCGGCGACACTATATCCCCAGCCGCGTTCCCGGACCTGAAAATCTCGGTAGACGACATCATCCCGCCGCGACCGTCTCTGAAGTAATACTCCCTGTATAAGGAGACCATGATGACGACCCAAACGCTCACGCGAACCAAGCCCGATACTCTAACCGACGCCCCCAGCAAACGCCTCTTCACCCGCGAGGAGTACCATGCCATGGGAGAAGCCGGAGTACTCGGACATCAGGAGCGCGTCGAACTTCTCAAAGGAGAAATCATTATAATGTCCCCCGCAGGCGACAGACATTCTGCATGTATAGTACGGCTCAACCGCGTATTCGCCGGATTGAATATCGCCAATCGAACACTGGTATCGGTTCAGTCCCCCATCGTGACGTCTCCCACCTCCGAACTCGAACCCGATTTCATGTTGCTTGCCTTCCGTGATGATCTCTACGATTTCGGTAAACCCCGTCCCCAAGATGTCCTTCTTCTTATAGAAGTCTCCGACTCCTCCTTGGAATACGACCGCGAAGTCAAGCTCCCGTACTACGCATCACGTGGAATACCCGAAACGTGGATAGCTAACCTGCAAGACGACCGCGTTGAATCCTACACAGACCCTTCCCCCGAAGGCTACCGCGCATCCAGAATCTACCGACCCGGCGACACCATATCCCCAACCGCCTTCCCCGATCTGAATATCAACGTAAGCGACATCATCCCGGCGCGACCGAACCCGGAACACAATACCCAGACCCAGAATGGAGACGACGATGACCACCCAGAGCAGTGACTTCTATCAGAGACTCGGCGTCAAGCCCATAATAAACGCCGCCAGTTGGATAACCGTGCATGGTGGTAGCATCATGCCTCCGCCCGTCGTGCAGGCCATGGAGGAGGCCTCGCGCTGGTTCGTGGACATGCACGATCTCAACAAGAAGGCCGGCGACGTAATTGCCCGGATGACAGGCGCCGAAGCTGGACTCGTAACCGCAGGCTCCGCGGCGGGCATGGTTCTCGAAGCCGCCGCCTGCATAGCCGGAAACGACCCTGCCAAAGTGTGGCAGTTGCCCGACACCACTGGCATGAAGAACGAAATCGTCATCCATCGCGCCCACAGGGTCAACTACGACCACAACTTCAGAACGGCGGGCGCGAAGTTGGTCGAAATAGGCAATACCGGTACGACCCACGAATGGGAGCTCGAGGCCGCCATCAACGAAAGCACCGCCGCTGTCGCCTATGTCTTCGGGCCCAGGCCCGGTGGCGCGCTCCCTCTGACCAAAGTCGTTGAGATAGCCCACGCCCGCGATGTGCCCGTCATAGTGGACGCCGCCGCCATGCTTCCCCCGCCGGAAAACCTGAGCAAGTA
>JAAXHY010000551.1 GCA_012270665.1 Dehalococcoidia bacterium | reverse complement strand
GCGCTGGCGGACTACTCACACTTACTGTATCCGCAGTCTAAGCAGTTGAGACAACCTTCCTGTGGAATGAGTCTCCCTGAACACTTAGGACACCGTACCGCTACTGGGCTCTGGCTGTATCCGTTTCCATTGCCGCCGCCGCCCGTGTGCCCATTGGTTCGTCTGTTGGACGGGAACAGTCCGGGCTGGACGGCGGCGGCTGTTTGCTCTTCTGATGGACCTGCAATCACCCCATGCGAGGCGCCCAGGTGGTTGGCGAGAACATGAGACATCGCGTCGGGCGCGGAACGAATCAACGTACCGCCGTCCCAAGCGGGACAGCAAGTGATCCCCTGGAGGTGATGTATTATCTCATCCGGGTCTATCCCCGACCTCAGAGCCAGCGATACCAGCCGCGCCACCGCCTCCAGATTGGCTGAATCGCAACCGCCGGCCTTGCCCACAGTAGAAAAGACCTCGAACGGCTTCCCATTGTCGTCGAACGTTATGTTGACGTACATATTGCCGTGTCCGGTCCTCACAAGGTCGGTAACTCCCCTGACGGAGATCGGGCGTGCCCTCGGCGCCAGTATGACAGCGCTGTCGGTCTTGGGCGCTTCACTTTCACTCTCAGCGTCCGGGCCTGTCTCGAGCACCTGCATAGATTTAGAGCCGTCGCGATATACAGTAACCGCCTTACAGCCCGTCCTCCACGCTAGTTCGTAAGCCTCGCGTACTTCGTCGACCGTCGCGTCATTCGGCAGATTGATGGTCTTGGACACCGAGTTGGTGACGTGCTTCTGCCATGCTGCCTGCATCCTCACGTGGGCTTCAGGGCTGATCGCCATCGAAGTTCGATAGACGGACGGATCCAGACCGTGCTCCGTCATAATACTCTCCGCCGACTCCGGGGCGTCCATGATCTGCTCCAGGACGCGGCGCACTCTCTCATCATCACCGAGATGCTCTTTGAGCGACTCGGTGATCGAAGCGGGGGCGTCGAGCAGACGCGAACTTGTGCCCTCGTGGTCCTTCCACAGAACGTTAGACCACCAGGCCAGCGCAAAGTGAGGCTCGATACCACTCGAGCAGCCCGCTATCCGGCTGATGGTTCCGGTGGGAGCTATCGTGACTATACTGGAATTTCGCACCGGCGGCATTCCGCGCTGCTTGAGAGCGGAGCGTTCGTATTCTGGGAACGGACCTCGGTCTTCCGCCAGCCTCGCCGACTCGTCCCACGCGACGCGCTGTATGAAGCCGCCAAGCTCGTCTGCCAGGTCGAGCGCTTCCTGTGAGTCGTATGGCAGTCTCATTCTGACCAGTGCGTCCGCCCAGCCCATGACACCCAGTCCGATACGCCGCGTCGCCAGGTTGACCTTTCGCAGTCTCGGCAACGGGAAAGTATTGATGTTGATGACGTCGTCCAGGAACCGGACCGATGTCCTTACGGTGTCTTCCAACGTATCCCAGTCGAATTCGCCATCCTTCACGTGTATGTCAAGATTGATCGAACCGAGGCAGCAGTTGCCGTAGTTCTCGAGAAATTCTTCGCCACATGGATTGCTCGTCTCGATCCTGCCCATCTGCGGATTCGGAGCGGTCTCCCACACCCTGTCTATGAACACCACGCCTGGGTCTCCGGTCTTCCATGCCGACTCCGCTATCTCATTCCACAGTTCCCGCGCGCTTATCATCTCTACGACAGAATTCACCGGCCCCTTGCCCTCGTCGCGCGGATTGATCAGCGCCCACTCCTCGTCGGCCTTCACGGCCCTCATAAACTCGTCGGTTATCTGAACCGATATGTTGAAGTTCTGGAGCGTGTCGTCATTGTCCTTGCAGTGTATGAACTCGCGGATGTCGGGATGCGAGTCACGGATCTGCCCCATGTGCGCGCCGAGCCTAAAGGCACCCTGGGTCAGGGTTGCCCCGACGGCAGAATACAGCTTCATAACCGCGATGGGGCCGCAGGCGTTTCCGTGGGTCGTCTTTATCATGTCATTGCGAGGGCGCAACTTGGACAGCCCGAAGCCTATTCCACCTCCCCACTTCTCTATCATCGCGGCGTCGTGGGCTACCTCCATTATGGACTCCATATCGTCCTCAGGCGTTACCACGAAGCAGGCCGACAGACATCCTCGTCCGGTGCCGGCATTCACCAGGGTGGGGGAATTCGGCAGGAATCTCATTGAAGTCAGCAGTTTGTAGAACCTGTTCTCCCACAGTGACTCCGAGCCGTTCGACTCACCCTGCGCTACCGCATGAGCCACACGGCTGAAGAGATCCTCGGGTGTCTCTATGGCTATTCCCTCCGAGTCTTTCCTCAGATAGCGCTGCTCCAGGATGACACGAGCGTTCTCGGACAGATCTAGCCCTTCGCCGGAGTGGCCGTCTCCATTCTTGCCGTTGCTGCCCAGCGTCAGGAGAAACCTAGCAGCCTTGGTCCGAATCTCCTGAGACGAGCCGGTGAACATCTGCTCGAACTGCCTCAGCAGGTCTTCCTCATGGTTGACTTGCTCCTCCCCGCTGCCTTTCTGGTCCACGTACATGGTTGTCTCCTGTTCGACTTGAGAAAGTCAGGCTTCCTCATTGGTTGAAGGCCAGAATCAATCATCTCTCTTCCATAATAGCACAAACATTCTATCATTTCATTGGGAATTCAGGCGAAAACTGCCGGATTTTAGCGGTTCTTACGCCGGATTAGCTTGTGGACGTTTGGAAGGCCTCCGCCCCGCGCGTCGTCTGCTTCTGGCGAGCATAGACGCTTCGTCTTCAAGCATCCGCATCTGGTCGGGATGAACCCCGCTGCCCGGTTCCCCGTAGTCCAGAAGTGCATCTATCTCCTGCTTGAAACTCTCGATGTCATTGAAGTCTCGATAGACGCTCGCAAACCTGATGTACGCCACTCGGTCCAGTTCCCGCAGCTTATCCATGACCAGTTCGCCGATAGCTCTCGCCCTCACCTCCGCTCGTCCTGACTCGGAAAGAGTTGTTTCGATCTCATCAAGAGTATTTTCGATGGTCCCAACCGGAAGAGGTCTCTTCGCGCAAGCCTTGGCCATGCTGGTGAACAGCTTCTCTCTCTGGAACTCCTCGCGTCGTCCATCGCGCTTGACCACCATCATCGTCCGCATCTGGACGTATTCATACGTAGTAAACCGACATTGGCATTCTAGGCACTGACGACGACGACGGATCCCGTCACCCGAGTCGCGGGAGTCAATCACTTTGGAGTTCGCATGTTCACAATACGGGCAACGCACGACCGTGCTTCCAGCTTGAATTAGTCTTAAAATTGGACTAACAAAACATCTATTACTTGTCCGAAAAACCACAACTTATTGGGCTGTTCAGGTAAAATATCGCAATATATAGTATATGTCAAGCGTGTTTCACTGCACAAAAGAGGGCGTGAGGCACATAGTCCTCACGCCCTTGCCCTGGTCTATTACGTACGAGCAATAATGCGCTCAGTGCAGATTGCTGCTGCCGTTGACTCCACTGCTGCTGGCCCGAAGGCTCGCGGCGCGTGCCTGTCTGCGCAGGAATGGCGGAAGGTCCAGATCATGCTCGTCGCCGTTCGCCAATGCCTCGGCCAGTATGCGGTCAATGCTATCCTGTCGTTCCCCGAAGGACTCGCCTACCGGGAACCCTGTCGCCACGATAGTGAGCTTGATCTCGTTCTCCATCTTCAGGTCGGTGACCATTCCGAAGATGATGTTCGCCTCCGGGTCAACGACGCGCTGAATTACTTCCGCCGCCTCGTGAAGTTCCGACAACTTGAGGTCGCTGCCGCCCGTGATGTTGAACAGAACTCCCTTCGCGCCCTCGATTGACACGTCGAGGAGCGGGTTGGAAATGGCCTGCTGGGCCGCGGTCCGGGCCCTATGCTCACCCATGCCCCAGCCGATTGACATCCACGCGGGACCGGAATCACGCATGATCGCGTTCACGTCAGCGAAGTCCACGTTGATGTCGCCCGCGACGGTAACGAGTTCAGCAATGGACTGTACGCCGATCCTAAGGACATCATCCGCCAACTTGAATGCGTTGTCCGCGGTGATTTCCTCGTCGGATATGACATGAAGTCGTTCGTTCGGAATCACCAGGAGCGTGTCCACGTGTTCGCCCAGCCGCTTGATACCGGATTCCGCGACCCTCATGCGCCGCAGTCCCTCGAACTCGAACGGCTTGGTGACTACTGCCACAGTAAGCGCGCCCGACTCTTTGGCGATCTGGGCCAGTACGGGAGCCGCTCCCGTACCGGTGCCGCCTCCCATGCCTCCAGCGATAAATACCATGTCCGCGTCGCGGATGACCTCGTAAAGATCCTCGCGGCTTTCCTCCGCCGACTTGGAACCCAGTTCCGGCACTCCGCCCACACCCTTGCCCTGGGTCAGGTGGTCCCCGATTCTGACCTTCATTGGTACGTCGCTGCGTATCAGCGCCTGAGAGTCGGTATTGACGACGATATACTCGACGCCAGGAATACGTTCTCTATACATCCTTGAGACCGCGTTGGAACCACCGCCGCCCACACCTACTACCTTGATATGGGCAACAGATTCGTGATCGCCCCGATATGTCGTCATGCCATTTCCCCCTAATTGTTTGCTGTTTGGTGTGGATGATGTCGTTCGTCGTCTATATTCTTAGCAGGCGCCCCAGCATACCCTTTGACGGCGCCTGACTTTGTTCGCTCCCGTCTTGGTCGCTTGCGTTATCCTCAGTTTGGCTGCCCAATTTCGGGAAGTACTCGAATGAAGCGCCGTGGTTTCTCATTGCCCACGTAACGAGACCTATGCTCGTAGCGTACTCTGGCTCTTCGAGATCTCTGGGCAGCTCCCACCGTGAGTTCGGGCTGCCGATCCTGACGTCGCTGGTCAGGTTGTCCCTGACAAGACTCTCCATGCCGGGCAGTTTTGCGGTACCACCCGTAAGGACCACCTTGAAGTCGTCGGTGTCCTCTATTCCGCTTTCCACCATCTTGATTCTGATCAATCTCACCAGTTCTACGGCGCGATCCTTCAGAAGCTGGGCGATGTCGCGTCGTAGAATGGTTCGCGGCCATTCGCGGCCCTCTATGGACAGAGTCACCTCTTCCTCTGGCCTGGTGTCGAGGATATCCGCCGTGCCATGCTCCAATTTCGCCGCCTCCGCAGACTCGAAAGTAGCGTCGAAGGCGATACATATATCGTTTGTGAATTGGAATCCACCGACAGGCAGGACTGACGTGTACTGGACGGCGCCTTGCTGGAAGATAATCAGATCGGTTGTGCCTCCTCCGATGTCCACCAGCGCCACGCCTTCATCCTTTTCCTCGTCTGTCAAGATGGCCGCGGCGCTTGCCACCGGCTGGAATACCAGCGCAGAGACGTCCAAGCCACTCTTGAGCACGGTATCCGTGAGTTTCCTCACGAGAAACGGGTCTGCGGAAATGACGTGACTTTCCACTTCAAGCCGCTTGGTATGCATTCCGAGGGGGTTCTGTATCCCCCTTTGCCCGTCAAGTGTATAGGTGCGAGTCAAGGCATGAAGGACATGCCTGCCGGACCTCGCGCTAGCGGCGGCAATGCTCTTCGGAATATTGATGATGTCATCCAGCGTAATGACGCCTTTGGTAGCGGCCCAGTTGATTCGGTCATACCGGTCCTGGAACGATACGTGGGTCCCGGTGATCCCCACATACGCTGAAGTAATCGGCGTTGCCGACTTGCGAGCCGCGGCAGACACAGACCGCCTTATGGCAGCCCCAGCCCGTGAAACGTCCGTGACGTTTCCCTTCGTTACCCCTTCAGAGGGCGTTATGCTATGAGAGATCACTCGCGCCCATTCAGGACTCTCGGACTCAGCGACGATAGTGCATATCTTCGTCGCGCCCACGTCAACGGCCACGATTGTCCTGGTCGCCTGAGATCTGATTCGTCCAAGATCGCGGCGTCTTCCTCCGAATGGACGAGCGCGGGAAACCGTGCCGAGCAGCGAACCGGACTGGTTGTGTGCAGGTTTTACTTGTGTCATTTATATCCTCTCGGCGACGCGCATTCTAGCGCTGCGCGCTCTGGGATTCTCTTGTGTTTCAGAAATTGAAGGTTTGATAACTCTCTTGTTGATCGGCATGAGCGTCGGAGCGCTATCGCAGACGCACTCGGGTATAGACGGCGGGCATATACACTCAGCGGCGCTCCGGCGTATGAAATTCTTCACCATCCTGTCTTCAATCGAGTGGTAGCTAATGACGACGAGACGACCGCCGGGTTTCAGCGCCTGCACCGCGTCATCCAGACCACGCTCCAGATTCTCTTTCTCCTCGTTGACCGCCATTCTTATAGCTTGGAACGTGCGTGTCGCCGGGTGAATTCGGCTGTACGTCGGCCAGTTGAGAGCCCTTATCACCACGTTGGCAAGTTCAACCGTGGTGTCTATCGGTCGGTTTCTAACGATGCTTCTTGCGACCCGGCCCGCCCTAGGTTCTTCACCTAGCTCATAGATGATGCTTTCCAAGCGTTCTCCCGGCCAGCGGTTAACTATCTCGTGGGCGCTGATACCGGCATTCTGGTCGAAACGCATGTCCAGCTGTCCCTTATGCCTGAAACTGAAACCCCTGTCCGGCGTATCCAGTTGCGCCGACGACAAGCCCAAGTCGAACAGCGCTCCGGACACAGGTATGTGCCGGTAGGAGCTGGCTATCCTGTACAGGTCCGCGAAGTTGCCATGGTGCAGGGTCAACTGACCGGACCAGTCCGATAGTCGTTCCGAAGTCCTTGCCAGCGCGTCGTAGTCCAAGTCTATTCCCAGCACTCTCGAACTGCGGACCGAGCTCAGAATCGCTTCCGTGTGTCCACCTTCACCCACATTGCAGTCTATGAACGAACCTCCCTCGACGGGGGCGAGCGCTTGCAATGTCTCTCGCACCATCACTGGCAAATGCGCGGATTCGACGGACGGCGGTACATGAATCTCATTTGCGAGGCTAGTCATATCTTAGTTCTTCCATAATCGGCCCTGCTGTCTTCGGCTACTCCTCACATCGTGTAACATCACGACCTCGTCCAAAAGGAGTGGGAGACTCGAAGTGTCCGGGTTCCCTTTCTCATTCCGATAAATCCTTGTTCCACTCGGGTGAAAACTAATACCATGCCGAAACCGGGCCATGCCTGAGATGTCCGAAATCAACCTGTCCCGAATGGAAGTCTGGCACTCTATCGCAAGTTTCTCTTTGATAGTATTAAGGATGCAAGGTGTACTGAGACCAATTAGCCAAATTTTTGGAAGAGTATAATATGTCTGACACGAATTTCAGATTTGCGGTCCTTACAGTGAGCGATTCCGGGGCCGTTGGGGAGCGGGCCGAAGACGCCAGCGGCGACGCCATCGTGGAGATGATGGACGCCGCCGGGTTCCGACAGGCTTACAGGAGCATCGTTCCCGATGAGCAGCCCGATATATCGGCCCGGCTGATCGAATGGTGTGACTCGGCGGAGGTGGACGTCGTCGTCACGACGGGCGGCACCGGTCTGGGACCCAGGGACGTCACACCCGAGGCCACCCGCTCTGTCATAGACATCGAGGCTCCGGGCATAGCCGAGGCCATGCGAATGGAGACGCTCAAGAACACACCCTTCGCCATGCTGAGCCGGGGAGTCGTGGGCGTCCGCAACGGTTGTCTGATAGTCAACCTGCCCGGCAGTCCCACCGGTGTCCGCGAGACCCTGGAAGTCGCGCTCGCCGCTATGCCCCACGCGCTGGAGATGATTCGAGGCTGGCGTACTCACGCCAATCCGTAGGACTCGCGATGCGCTTCCACGTTCTGACACTGTTCCCCGAGATGCTCACCTCATATCTTGGCGAGGGCATCCTGGCGCGCGCGCAGGAAGGCAAACTCGTATCGGTAAGCCTTCACGACATCCGCGACTATACGCACGACAGGCACCGTACAGTAGATGACTATCCCTACGGAGGCGGTCCCGGCATGGTGATGAAGCCGGCCCCCCTGTTCGAGGCGGTGGAGTCGCTTCGAGACTCCGGCGAACTGGTAGACTCTTCCCCTGTCATACTGATGACGCCGCAAGGACGGACATTCACTCAGGCCGTCGCCGAGGAGTTGGCGTCGCACTCTGAAATTGCGCTCATCTGTGGACGCTACGAGGGCGTGGACGAGCGCGTATCCGATCACTTGGCCACGGACTCGATAAGCATAGGTGACTATGTGCTCGGCGGTGGCGAACTTGCCGCCATGGTGATCATAGAGTCAGTATCGCGCCTGGCGCCCGGAGTCGTAGGATCGGCTGAGTCACCCGCCAACGACTCTTTCACCACCGGCCTGCTTCAGCACCCCATATACACCCGTCCCGCGTCCTTCCGAGACTGGGACGTACCCGAAATCCTGCTCTCCGGCCACCATGCCGAAATCGCCCATTGGCAGCGCAGAGAATCTCTTCGACGTACCTTCCTCAATCGTCCCGACCTTCTTGACCGGCTCCCCGACGGAGCGCTCTCCGAAGACGACATCAGATTCCTACAGGATCTATCGGGACCACGGAACTCCTGACGAGTGGTTCATAGCCGGACTTCCTTGACTATCATTCCCTCCGACCAGTCCTCCGTCTCTGCCACCATGCGACCGTGATCGTCAAATATGTACAACTTGAGAAGTCTTATCGAGCCGCGCCGGTCGGTTTGTCTCCACCTTCGCCGAGGTCGAGATCTAGCGAGTCTATGAAGTCACTGAATGCTGACAGGCTCTTGAGCTCTTCTTCAGTCGGAGGGCGACTGGTGTCTTCCTCCCCTTCTGTCGAAATGACCGCTTTGCCGGTGTTCTGGTCCATCCGAACGCCAGCCTTGTCCACAACCGAGTCCGAGGCAAATATGGGCGCCTGCGTCCTGACTGCAAGAGCTATGGCATCCGATGGACGTGAATCTATCTCCGTCTGCGAACCGTTGTGCTGCAATACTATCTTGGCATAGAACGTGTCGTCGCTGAGGTCGGAAACGAGTATATGGTTGACCTGCGCGCCTAGCGACTGAATTACCGATTCCAGCAAGTCGTGTGTCAATGGGCGAGGAACGCTCACCTCCTGGAGTTTCACCGCAATCGCGTCAGCTTCGTTCGCTCCTATCCATATGGGCAGGTAGCGATCCGAGTCTTTGTCCTTCAGAATGACCACTCTCTGGTAGTTCTGAAGACTGACACGGATGCTGTCTATGGACATCTCCCGCATAGCTTCGATCCCCTCCTGACTAAGTGAGACCAATTCTATGCCGCCCCCAAACAGGTGTCAACGCATATTTGTCAGCCCCAAAGACGGGTTATGGCATCCGAGACATCCTCAAGACGCCACAAGGAACTACTGAACCTGATTCCGACATAGCTTCCCCATATGGCTGGCCTCAAGAACGCTATTTGAAGGCGCCGCGCCCATATCGGGACGGAGCCTGTAGTCTCTACTCTCTTATGAAGTCGGAAACTCGCTCCCCTATCATTATTGATGTCGCGTTGGTATTTGCACGGATGCAGTCCGGCATAATCGAGGCATCCGCCACCGTCAAACTCTCCAATCCGTGAGCCCTGCCGCGCTGGTCCACCACCGCCATCGGATCGGACGATGGGCCCATCTTGCAAGTGCCGGATATGTGGTGGCTTGTAGTCACTGTCCTCATTATCCAGTCGTCCAGCGCGTCGTCCGATGCCAGGTCCGCTTCGGTGGGATCCGTCAGATCCCCAATGTACTCGGACATCGCGGCCTGCGCGGCTATGTCAATGCAAATTCGCGCCGACTCTCTCATCCTGCTCAAATCGAATTCAGTGGCCAGCAGGTTATAATCGAGGTACGGCTGGATGCGCGGATTGGCGTCCCTCAGCTTCATTTCGCCCGCGGACTCTGCAAGATAAAGCGCGGCGGTCATGCCGAATCCCGGATCTCCCTCCCCTTCGTCGGTGTAATAGAGTCTCCGGCCTGCGTAAGAGATGGGATGGATGAGCATATCGTTTCTCAGACGCGACCCTGCGGCAGTGTATTTCAGGATAAACTG
>JAAXHY010000598.1 GCA_012270665.1 Dehalococcoidia bacterium | reverse complement strand
CTCCGAGCATATGGCTCACCGACCTGTGCGACAGACCCAACGCCCACACCAATGCCGCAAGACCCCTCAGTCTCAGACTCTGATCTTGGCGATCCACTCCATCGGGATAGTGTCTGAAGGCGCGCTCACAGTCCACACATCGGTATCTGTGTACAGTGCCCTCGGCGATATACAGATCCTTGATGGGCTTGCGAACCGAGCCGTGCCGACGCAAAAAGACACTCTCACAGTACATGCAGCCTGGTGGTCGAGTATCCGGGACACTCTTGACCTGAGGCAATGTGAATCGTACTCTGGACATCGGCAGGGAACCTCCAGTGTTGGTCTGAATCTCAACACCTTAGCAGGATTCCCTGCTGTTTTCTTCTCACACCGCCTATGGGACGGTTACTCATCTTGCTGTGAGCATCACAAAAGTGGTGGGTAGCGGCACATCCAGAACTATCCACGAAGGACACGAAGCGGCACAAAGATATTGGGTGTTGGCATACTACGCTGGATATCCAAGGCGAAATATCTCTATTCCCAATTGCAAATTCAGCGTGCTAGTATATTGCCATGTGTGTCGGCAGGATAGAACACATCAAGCGAAAAGACGACCGATGCCCGAACGCGTACTCGTAGCCGTAGCCTGGCCATACGCCAATGGCTCCATCCACCTTGGCCACACGGCAGGCGCATACTTACCCGCCGATATATTCGCGCGCTATCACAGAATGATAGGCAATGAAGTGGCCATGGTGTCCGGTAGTGACGCTCATGGCACACCTGTCACCATCGCCGCCGATCAGCAAGGCATCTCCCCAGAGGACATCTACTCTAAATTCCAGGCAGAGTTTCTGGACACGTGGGAACGCTTCGGCATCAGTTTCGATCTGTTCACTTCTACGCATACTCAGAACCACACAGAAGTCGCTCAGGATATATTCCTGCGTCTCCTAGACAAGGGATATCTTTACACGGACACGATGAGTCAGCCCTTCTGTACGAGCGACGAGCGATTCCTACCGGACAGATACGTGGAAGGCACATGCCCCCACTGCGCCTATGACGGCGCGCGCGGCGACCAGTGCGACAACTGCGGTCGCACTCTAGATCCTGAGGAGCTAATTGGGATCCGGTGCCGTACCTGTGGGTCCACACCTGAGATAAGAGAGACCGAGCACTTCTTCCTCAAACTTAGCGCATTCGAGAGTCAGCTGCTGGAGTGGGTAAGAAAACAGGACCACCTGCGGCCAAACGTCAAGAACTTCACAATAGGCTACCTGGAGGGGGGACTGCGAGACAGGGCTATCACCAGGGATCTCGAATGGGGAGTGCCGGTGCCTGTCGAGGGCTACGAGGACAAGCGCATATATGTTTGGTTCGAGGCAGTCATTGGGTACCTTTCAGCTACCAAGGAGTGGGCGCAACGCAGCGGCGATCCCGACAAGTGGAAAGATTTCTGGCAACGTGAATCTCGCTCATACTATTTCATGGGCAAGGACAATATCCCCTTCCACACAGTGATATGGCCGGCAATGCTTCTGGGGTATGGCAACTTGAATTTGCCTTACAACGTACCGGCTAATGAATACGTAAATCTTGAAGACCAGAAACTTTCGACCAGCAGAAACTGGGCCGTCTGGATGCCGGATTATTTGGATAGATATGATCCCGACCCGCTGCGCTATGTTCTATCGTCAATCATGCCGGAGACAAGCGACTCCGACTTTTCGTGGGCAGAATATGTACGGCGAAACAATGATGAACTTGTCGCCACCTACGGCAATCTAGTCCACAGAACACTGAGTATGGCGAGACGCAACTTCGACAGGGCGATACCCGCTCCCGGCGACTTGGACGAGCAGTCTCTCGCTCTACTGGACGAAGCGCGAGAAACCTTGAACGAGACAGGCGGCAGTATTGCTGATTGCAGATTCAGGACCGCGCTTCAGTCAGCCATGCGCCTTGCCCAGTCCACTAACCGCTACCTCGATTCCAAAGCCCCCTGGCAGGCTGTGAAGACGGACAAGGCGGATGCCGCAAGAACTATCTGGACCAGCATGACGGTTATCAACTGCCTCAAGACAGCGCTGTATCCATTCATGCCCAGCAGTTCCGAGAAGGTGCACGCCATGCTTGGGCTAGATGGCAGCGTTGAGTCCGAGGGATGGAGTTGGGATCCAGATGCACTGAGACCCGGCGGCGCGCTGCCACGTCCCAAACCACTGTTCCGGAAATTCGATGAATCTCTCATCGAGGAAGAGACAGCGCGTCTTGGCAGATAGCTCGGATAGAGAAGCCATAATTCACATATACGGCCCGGTACAGGAACGCCTGAACAGGGTCGAGAATCGGCTCCGTGGCATGGCAAACGCTGACTTCCCATTCCTCGCCGAATTGCTCTCCCACGTATATTGCTCCTCGGGCAAGAGAATGAGACCCGCCATCGCGTTGCTCGCATCGAGCTTTCATTCACACGATGAACTCAAGTCCGAGATCATGGCGACTGCAATAGAGTTGCTTCACATTGCCACACTTATACATGACGACACTGTGGACGAATCAGACTTCAGGCGGGGAAGGACAACCATCTCAAGTATGTATGGCAAGGATATTGCCGTACTGGTCGGCGACTATGTGTTCGCATCCTCGGCCACTCTAGTATGCGACATAGGCCATATCGGTGTAATCCGGAAGTTCTCCGAGACCATAATGGACCTTTCCAACGGAGAGCTACGCGAGAGGATAAGCACCTACGATCCTGAGCAAAGTCTCGACGACTATTACACGAGGATATACAACAAGACTGCGTCGCTGTTTGCGGTGTCAGGGGAATCCGCCGCGACTATCAGCGGCGCTCCGGACGAACAAGTCGCCGCGCTAAGAGAGTACTCATACGAACTCGGTATGGCGTTTCAGATCGTTGACGACATTCTCGACTTCGAAGGCGACCCGGAAGAGTTCGGTAAACCCATCGGCAGCGACCTAGCCCACGGAATCATGACGCTGCCCACTTTTATCGCGCTGGAAAGAAGTAATGGGAGCAATCCAGTAAAGGCATTCTTCGAAGACAGGCACAACGACAAACTGCTTGCGGAAGCGGTAGGAATGATTAGACAACCCGAAATAATGTCTGAGGCATATTCCGAGGCGTCAAGACGCTGCGACATCGCGCATGAGGCGCTTAAATCCATGCCAGAGTCACCTTCGCGCGACTCGCTCGAGTTGCTGCTCGACTATGTAGTCGGGCGCAGATGGTAACAGACCCGTCGGTTTCCCCTATTGCCTGAGTTAGACACGAGGGTACCTCAAGTTCAAGACTCCGACGCGACTCGCCCACCCAGTATCGTCATAACGGGTCGTAATTCAATCAGTCGCTCTGACCTGACCGATGTGATGTCCTCCTCAAACAGGACCATGTCCGCGTACATACTGGGCTTTATCGTCCCGACCTGACTGGCAATGCCGGACGCTCTAGCTGGCACCGCCGTATAGGATTCCAGAGCTTCCAGTACCTCGATGCGCTCGTTCGCTGCCAGTACGCTCCCAGAAGCCGTCTTTCGTTCGACTGCCGAAAAGATACCGCGCATCGGG
>JAAXHY010000145.1 GCA_012270665.1 Dehalococcoidia bacterium | reverse complement strand
GGCGCGGCTCTCTCCATAACTAAGGTCACCGGCATACCCATCAAGTTCATCGGTACCGGCGAGCGAATCGAAGCGCTGGAGCAGATGCACCCGGACAGGCTCGCGTCCAGAATACTCGGAATGGGTGACGTGGAAAGCCTGATAGAAAAGGCTCAACTCGACTTCGACGAAGAACGCGCCCTGGAACTCGACCGAAAGCTCAGGCAGGCCAGATTCGACCTCGAAGACTTCCTGGAACAGTTGCAGCAGATCAAGAAGATGGGCCCAATGAGCCAGATACTCGAAATGGTGCCTGGGTTCTCTTCCGCAAAGGGAAGGTTCAACTCCGATCAGCTAGACGGAGACAATCTCAAGCGCGTAGAGGCAATCATCTACTCGATGACGCCCCAAGAGCGAAAGAGGCCCGATATAATCAGTGGCAGCAGACGCAGGCGAATCGCCAGAGGCAGCGGAACCTCCCCACGCGAGGTAAACCAACTCCTCAACCAGTTCCGACAAATGCAGAAGATGATGAAGCAGATGTCCACCGGTCGCGGCCGAGACCAGATGCTGAAGATGCTGGGCGGCTAAAGTTAGCCGCATTCGGATCCGGCGATGCCACCACTCCGAGTTAGACTCGTAGTCCGTATCAGTTCCCGCCCGCGTTGGCAGCCGTATCCGTGGGAGTAGAGACCTCAGCGGGAATGTTGGTCTCCGTCATCGGATCCAGAAAGTCGAGCGCGGCAAACAGCGCCTGCGCCGAACGAAGATCCGCCGCCACGATCACCCTCACCTCATCACCGCTGGTCCATACACCCGTGGTTCCCCTGTTGCTCGTCACCAGTATGTGCCCCGGCGTGTCAGAGTAGGCGACCTCCGACCACTCCTGTCCGCTTACAGCCTGTTCATACGCCCTGAACGTCTCAGCGAATTCAATTGCGTCCTCTTCCGTATCCCAAATGCTGTAGATTATCAGCGCGTCATCCCAGGTCGGCGTCTCCAGCAGCAGGAACTCGTCGCCTCCCCACCCCGCAGCCGCCATCGCAGCCGTCTCGCGGTCCAGGTCGCTCTCCAAATACGACCGCAGGAACAGTTCTCCCATTACGTTCCTGTCTATCTCCGCCCAGCCTGTCCCCAGCAATTCGGTGAAATCGGGAATGGAGACTTCGACTGGCTCTTCTGACGCATCATACTTTTCCGGGTGAATGATCTGCTCCGTGGAAGCGGGGAGAGCGTCATACGCCAGATTGACGGAGCTGAAATCGTTGTTCTTCAAATACAGGTACACCGCGAACTGGTATCCCCCGGTGTATGGGAACGTAATCATGTTCTGGATGAACACGGGAGCCGCGTAGAAGTCAGCCAGGTCTTCATTGCCGCGATTGCTCTGCGCCTCCGTCTGCTCATCCTCGTCGAAGTGGGTCAACATATACAGCAGTTCCGAGATCAGCGCGTCACCCTCGATGAGAGACCGCAGCGCCATCCGTCTGTCATCATAGTCCTCAAGTTCGTCCAGCAGTCCGCCGATATCGAACTCATACTGCTGAAGCGCATGAGTGGCCTCGTGCGCCACCGTTAGGCGGTCATTCAGACTGAACGTGTCTTTATCGGAGATTATGTACATCTTATTCTCGTCTGTATCGTAGAAACCCAGCGCGATGTCCGAGAATACATCCGCCAAGAGTTGCGATAGGTCATCGTTCGGCCCCAGAATTCCCAGCCGTTGATAGAGGCGAGTATCGAGAGCCAATTCCTTCGCGTCTTCCTCCAGGTCCTCCATGAACATCCTTCGGAACTCTGCCTGGTCTATCAACTCATAGGGCACCAGTTCGGTGGTGGGTAGATCTCTCACAACCGATGTCTTGTAGGTTATAGCGTCAAGCCGTCGGTCCAGGTCCGTTGGGAACGCGCTGGTAGGCGTCGGTGTCTCGTAGATTATCTCCACGGTCGGCAGAATAATCGGATTGGGAGCAAACGCAGGCGTAGGCGCTGGCGTGTTGGTCGGTGGTGGAGTTGGAATCAGCGTTGAGACCGGAGTCGGCGTAGGAGGAGCCGGGATGGGTGTAACCGTCGGGACAGCCGTAGCCGTAGGAGGAACTGGTGTGGGAGTTAGCGTAGGTTCAGGCGGGTCTGAACACGCGCCCACGATAGCGGCCACAAAAATCAGTATGGTGATCAGTCTCAATTGCGAACTCGCTGTCCCCGGGATAAAGGCGGCGCTCGAACCCTAGTCGTCCGAGGCGAATCCCAGCAGGTTCAGCAGGATGATGAATATGTTCAGCGCGTTCAGGTACAGACCGATGCTCCCTATCACCGCCACCTGGTTGGCTACCTGGGCGTCGCCCCGCATCGCCGCGTCCTGAGCCAGTTCCTTCATCTGCTTCGTCTCCCACACCGTCAGCGCCAGGAAGATTGGCAGCAGAACGATATTGATGAGCAGGAACAACATACTCGACTGGAGAAGCAGCATATTGATCAGGCTGACCACGATCACCCCGATCAAACCTATCAGTAGCATAGGCCCCAGCTTGGACAGGTCCCTCTTCGTGGTCATGCCAACCACGCTCATCGCTATGAACATACCCGCCGTGAGTACGAACGCGATACCGATCGTTCCGGTGGTGAACCTGGTCAGTATGAAGGAGAGGAAGAACCCCTCGAGTCCTGTGAATCCCAGGTAGAGCGCTGTCCCAAGTCCGGTATTCCCCCTGGCGACTACCGCATTCGCCCCCATCAGCATCCCAAACATTATCCCGAACATGATGAGCATACCGATCCAGCCGAAACTGAATATGATATTGCCCACCCCCAGCATATCCCCGACCCAAATAGCGGCCCCGGTCGTTACGATACCCAGCGCCACCAGCCCATACATCCGCGCCATCGCGTCAGTAAATATCGCGTTGACGCGATCCTGGCCTATGGAAATCCTGTACTGCTCAGTTGACATATCTTGCCTCCTTATCCGAAGAATAACCTGTCGCTTGGCGGTAGGCAGACCCTAAGCGTTCGAGTTCTGTCCGAAATAGTAGCTCACCACCGCGCCCACAAGTCTTGAGGTAGCCGCGGATAGAGTCGTGATCAGCAACGTCTCCGCCATCTCTTGCGACGCAGAATCTTTCTATCCGATTCACTAATGTTTATCTCGCTCCTCCTCTTGATCCACCATGTTTCACCCCCAACTGTCCTGAATACATTGGGTAAGCGCTCCCACATTATACCCAATCCCCAGCCATCTTACCCTCAATAAATCGCCTTCGACTCCTTCAGCGACTCCACCTCCGCTTCCTCATACCCCAGCAGGCCCCCTACCACGGCGTCGTTATGCTCCCCCAGCAGCGGAGCCGAGTAGTACGCCGGCCTCTCGATGTCGCCGAACCTTATCGGCAGCCCCGCCACCTCGCGCGTCCCCACCTCCGTGTGGTCCATCTCGATGATAGTCCCGCGCTCCCTGAAGTGCGGGTCCCCGAGCAGTGCCACCGCGTCCATAATCGGCCCGGCGGCTATCCCCTCACCCTGAAGAAGCTCCGTCACCTCCATCGGAGACAGTCGAATCGTCCACTCCGACACGATGCCGTCCAGTTCGTCCTCATTCCTCTTGCGAGCCTGGACATCCGAGAATCGAGCGTCCGAAACCAACTCCCCGCGTCCCATGATCCGGCACAACCTCACCCACTCTTCGTCCGACTGTACCGCGACTGCCACCCACTGGTCCTCCCCCGCGCACCGGTACACGTTGTGCGGGGCCATGTCCGGGTCGCGGTTCCCGATCCTCTCAGCCACCCTTCCGTTGATCGTGTAGTCCAGGAACGCCTCCGGCAGCATACTGCTCACCACCTCCGCCATCGCCGCCTCGATACGCTGACCCTCTCCCGTCTTGCGCCTGTGCCACAGCGCGCTCAGAACCGACTGCACCATCATCGTACCCACGAGGTAGTCCGGCCAGTTGCCCCCAAGGTTCTGAGGCCTGCCTCCTTCGTATCCTGTCAAGGACGGCTGGCCCGCGTAGGAGCACACGTTTGGACCGAAACCCGTCGCCTCGCGGTCCGGGCCGAACGTCCCCATCGAAGAACCGCTAAGCATTATGAGGTCGGGCCTGACTTTTCTCAGATCGTCGTAGCCCAACCCCAGCCTGTCCAGCACCCCGGTCGAAAAGTTCTCCATCACCACGTCGCTCACCGCCACTATCTCTTTCACCAGTTCCTGCGCCTTCAGGTCGCGTATATTCAGAGTGACGCCCTTCTTGCTGTGGTTCAGGCAGTTCCATACGGACGAGCGATTCCTTCCGGCAATGCCGTCCGCGCCGCCGCCCAACCCGCTCCGACCCAGTTCCAGCCGCGTGTTCGACTCCACCCTGATGACCTCCGCCCCAAGCGACCCCATCCATCCGCCCGCGTACGGCACGGACAGAATCCAGCCGAAGTCTACGATCCTCACACCCTCCAACGGCCTGTTGCGCTCTCCGGCGGTTACTTTCTTGGGAGAGGCGACATCATTCCTGGAAGGTCGGATGGCATCCAAGTCGTCCTGCCCAAGTCCGGGAGCCGGTCTCCGCAATTCCCACGGCGTCCCCGAAAGTCGAATTGACGCGCCCGGCTGCACAATCTTGCTGCGCCCGTTACCTCCATTCTGGGAGACGAAGAACCCGCGCTCCTTGTAGTGCGCCGACTCTACGATCTCATCCACACTCTGTACCGGGAAACAGGGTATCCCTCGCGATTGAAGCAACTCGTAGAGTTCGTGCCTCTTGAACCCCTTCACCCACGCCGACACGTTGCTCTCGATTTCATCTATCCCTTCCCTGCGTCCGCTCAGCTCCGCGTACTCTTCCTTCTCGGCCCACTCCGGCTTGCCCATCAGATCCTTGAGAGACTCCCACCAGTGATTCATGATGAAAGTCGCGGTCGCGTACCCGTCCACGCATTCCCATATCCACGGGAACATACTCTTCTCCCGCGTCTCTGGCATCTGCGAAATGTCGTATGAGAACATGGCGAAGTTGCCGCGAATGTGGCTGCTGACAGCGTCCATCGCCGACACGTCAATTTCCTGCCCCAGCCCGTACTTCTCCCTGTGGAACAGCGCGCACATCGCGCCAGCCGCCGCGACCCAGCCCGCCAGATACATGGACTGGTTCCCCCGGGCCCTCAGCGGACGCTGGCTCTTAGGATCCGTTACGAACATCGCCGGACTCTCCCATCCCATGCCGCCCATATGCCACGCAATCAGGTCCGTCCCCTTCCAGTCCCTATAAGGCCCCGTATTGCCAAACGGCGACACATACACCCTGATAAGCTGCGAATCCAGCTTGCCTATGGTCTCCGAGTCTATCCCCAACTCCGCCGCCCGCGCGGGCTGAACGTCCGTTATGAACATATCCGCTCCGGAAACCAGAGAGTACATTCGCCGTCGCTCACTCTCATCGCTGAGATCGCCAGTCACGCCTCGCTTATTGGCGTTCAGATACATGAAC
Source organism: Dehalococcoidia bacterium (assembly GCA_012270665.1). Next base: position 877 of record JAAXHY010000145.1, on the reverse strand, counting down.
AGCCCCGACGACTCAGGGTCCGCCACATCGTTCGGAAAAGGCCCCGCCCACCGCATCGGGACGCCACCCGGCGGCTCCACCTTCACCACGTCCGCCCCTAGGTCTGCAAGCGCCTTGCCGCACATCGCGCCCGCGTGTCCGACGCTATACTCCACGACCCTTATGTCCGACAACGCGCCAGCAGTCATGCTCAATCTCCATAATCACGCCGCGTCGCCAGGAATCCGCCCCTCGGACGCCAGACACAGAAACCTGCGAACAGGCTCTCCGCTCGGAATTCTATCGAGGATGTATCCTGTACATCCCGCTATCCTGCAAATCCTGCTTCAGACCTTCCATAGCCTGGAGAAGTTCAGCGCCCTCGGACAATGCCCATACGCCTCGCCTATATCCACCACGACCCCCTGGAGTATCTTCGCGTTCTCATCGGGGTTGAAGACCTCCAACGCGACCTGCATTTCGTCCAGCGCCGCCCTGTCTACTATCCGAACCCTGCCGTTCACACGCACCGTCTCCGGTACTCCCGGAATGAAGAATATAAGCGCGATGTTAGGGTTCTCGTGCATATTCTGATAAGACTGGAACAGCTTGTTCCCCGCCACGTCTGGTATGAGAAGCGTACGGTCGTCAAGTATCTTGACCCATCCCGGCTTCCCTCCCTTGGGAGAAGCGTCGCAAGTGCCGTCCGCCGCGCTCGTCGCCATCACCAGGAACGGAGACTGCCTTATGAACTCTCGTACCCTGTCATCCAGAAAGTCCACCACCTTGGTCGCCGCCCGGCCCTTCGGAAATCCGAACTCCCGCGTGAACCTGTTGTCGAACTTCGTCTCTATCTCAACGGCCTGAACCATATCATCGTCTCCTGTGTTCCCGCTCG
>JAAXHY010000578.1 GCA_012270665.1 Dehalococcoidia bacterium | reverse complement strand
CCCCTTACAGGCGCTTATTATAGCAGAGCCAGATGAAATGCAAGCGGGTGGAGACTCCACTTTCGGGACCCAGTGAAGAACTCGGTTGGGAAATATGCCCGGACTGACGAAGCGGTCAGAGTTTGGTGAAGATGGCGATGTTGGGGGCTGGGAACTGGACTTTCCAGGTCATGCGCTCGGCTATCCAGTTCATAGTCCGGGTGGTGTAGAAAGCTATATGGGTGGGGTCGCGCTGGTAGTACCAGTCCGCGAACGCGGAGCGGTCGTCCAGGATTCCGGTCATTACTCCGAGTTTTCCGCGCGGTCTGAGAAGAGAGTCGAACAAGGTAAACACGTCCAGCGGCTTTCTGAGGTGTTCGACGGTCTCTGTGCAGGTTATGAAATCGTAAACCCTTGAAAGCGGTTCAGAATCGGGGAAGAAGTACAGGTCGTATTTACTGACCACAAATCCGTCCTCCCGCATCATTTGGGCGAGGGCTGGGCCCGGACCGCAGCCGTAGTCCAGGCCGCAATCGCCCTCAGACAGTAGCGGTCTCAACGTATTCCACAGCCTAGACAGGAAAGTCCTATACCCTTGGTCGTCAGGGTCGTTGTCGTGCATCAAGTAGCGTTCCATTTCGGCGTTCGGGGGCAGGTGGAATCGAGGTGGTACGAACGCCAGGTCGCAGATGGGACATTCGTAGAATTCGCGCGGCCCGTGCCTATCGTTCGACTTGTGCAGAAAGCGGGCGCGGTCAGTCAGGCATAGTGGGCAGGCGGTATCGGGCATTAGGTTGCGAGGGGCGGCTGGACTCAGCGCCAATCGGGTTCAGTAAACGTCGAGGGTGAAACCCATTCCCTGTGGGGTATCCTTGTAGTCGAGTACCGAGGTGGACATCTGGGGAGCAAGTTGCTGACTCAGCAGCAGTATCTTGATTCCGCGAAGAGTGATCGTGAGGTCGTCGCTCTTCTCGTCGTCAATGACTATCCCGAAATCGCCCGGGCCGGTCCAGGCGGGAGGTATAGCGAGCCGGAGGCAGCGACCGGCGCCCAGACTGCGCTGATCCAGTATGTTCTTTAGTTCTCGTTTGGCTTGGGTGGTAACGGTGAGCATAGCTTCTTTCAGCCCGACGATCTGTCTGCGGACCAGAGAGTATGATAGTTCTCGCCGGTAATGGCGGCGGTCAGTTCCGCGCTCTCCAGTTGGCGAAGTTCTTCGAACGCTTCCTCACACGCTATGAGAACACCCTCGTCACCGGACTCTTCCAGACGAGCGATGATCTTATCCCATACTCCCGAACTGATAAGACTTCCAACGTATCTCTGCCAGGGAACGAGGGTGAGGTTGGTGGGCCTGGGAAATTCGGGCCTGATGCGTCGGATTGACCTCATACGGTCCTGGGGAGACCTTGCCATAGGCATCAGCCTTACCATCGGACCAACATTGTCCTTGTAGCGCGTATCTACGATCAGGGCGCGTCGGAACGTGGGAAAGAAGACAGACATTACTTCCGCGCGCTCTATATTTTGGATTACGTCCCGGATGTCGAAAAGGAAATTCCCTTCCATAACCACTTCGTCCTGATCTCTGGCTTCTTGGCTAACTGTCTCTCAGTTCGCGGATCGTTTCTATGAATGAAGGAAGCACCTTGGTCCAGTCACCAACCACGCCATATGTGGCGGACTTGAAGATATTGGCGTCCTCGTCCCGATTTATGGCGACTATGTTCTTGGAAGCCGAACAGCCCGCCATGTGCTGGCTCGCGCCGGATATGCCGATGGTAATGTAGAGGTCCGGGGTAATCGTCTTGCCGGTCAGGCCTACCTGGTGGCTGTGGTCTATCCAGCCCGCATCGCAGGCGGCGCGCGACGCGCCCAGCGCTCCGCCGAGGAGATCGCTCAGCGCTTGCAGTTGCTCGAAAGGCTCAGGACCGCCCAGTCCCCGACCTCCGCTGACGACTATGCCGGCGTCTTCGAGCCGGACACCCTCCGACTCCTGGGAGACGGTCTCTATGAGACGGGCCTTGATGGCGGAGTCGTCGAGGTCAGCAGAGAAGTCTTCGATAGTTCCTGAACGATCCGAATCCGGTTCCCCAGCCTCGACAGTCTTGGGTCTTACTATCACAACCTGGACGCCGTCGCCGGAGAATGAGACGCTTGCCAAGGCGTTTCCACCGTACACGGGCCTGGTGGCGAGAACGCGCCCAGTGTCGGAATTGACAGACACCTCGACGCAGTCCTGCGCCACCGCGGCTCCAAGACGGAAGGCGAGCCTGGGACCTACGTCCCTGCCAATTGGCGTTCGTCCGACCAGTACGATGGAGGGGTCAGTGTGCCTCGCGACCTGTTCGAGGGCGGAGAGGTGCGCGTCAATCTGAGGTTCGCCGAGAAGCGGGCTTTCCACTTTGTAAACCGTGTCGGCGCCCATCGCGACGGCATCGTCTGCCTCGCTTCCGACGGACGCGCCCTGCAACGAGACCGATACCTGATCGCCGGTTTCATCCGCGAGCGAACGGGCGAGCGAGAGCAGTTCCCCGGTTACACTGGCGAGACCGTTTTGATCCAATTCCCCTAAGACCAGAATCCCCTGCATCAGTTATCTCCAGTAATAAGTTTCTGTTGTTTCCGCCGTGTGGATTGCCGAGCGGCGAGTCCTTCGGAATTCTCGCCCCCTGTCTTCACGAGGACAAGGTTCGCGGGAATGACCGTCGAATGTAAATATTGTTTCGGTGTCATGGGCGGGCGCTAAACGAGGTGAGCTTCGCGCAGTTTCAGAGCGAGCTGCCTTCCCGCGTCAGCCTCATCCTCACCCTCTATGAACTCACATTGCTTGTCGCTTACCGGCACATAGAGGTCTTCCAA
>JAAXHY010000122.1 GCA_012270665.1 Dehalococcoidia bacterium | reverse complement strand
GACTATCAGGAGCGCGAGCGCGGCGAATACGACGATTCGGAAGATGGCCTGGTTCATAGAGTCCCGCCTCATGCCGGATGATCGGGAAGGGACTTTAGCACGGCGCTACCTTCTCTACAAGTGTTCGAGAGAGATGAATAGGGTCTTCATCATCCAAAATTGCATAGACCAACCCACATACAGAACCCATCCCCATCAAATCCTGCCCATCATCCCAATCACACAAATCACAGTTCAGACAATCTCCCAATTGCCCTTTACACAACCTGTACGATACTATACATTACCCTATAAGAACATATATTCCAGTAATTTATACATTGATGACTGATAACCGACAACTGAATACTAAAGGCCAATGACCTCCAGCAGCGACAATCTGACACCAAGAGAACGACTCGCCAAGATAGTCGCCGAAGAAACCGACGGCGGACGGCGCGTCGTGAGATTCTTCGTGTCCGTCGCTGAGGGCGAACTGGAAGAATTCAAGCCTCACCACCGCATGGACGCGGCCAGAGAACTCGTCAAGATTGGACTAGAGGAGTTCGAAGACTACATAGAGGCCAACCCGTCCGCGCCCGGGCGACGCACCCGCAAAGCGCAGCGTCCCGTCCCATCCGACACCGAAGCCTCGCCCGAACTCCAGGCCGCGCGCGCCGAACTCGCCCAGTACGCTAGGGAAATCACCGAAGGCGGTCGAAAGATGGTCCGCTTCTACTCAGATGTCATGGATGGTCTCAGGGCCGACGAAGGCTTCAAGCCCCACCACCGCATCGCCGCGGCCCAGAAACTCATCACAATCGGCTTCGGCCCCGATGTGACACTCCAACCCGCCGCGCAGCCTGCGCCCGTCGTGCAAGCTCGAAACGCCGCCGCCGGACGCCTGGACCCGGATTCTCCACCCTGGACCATGTACCATCCCCCGCTCTCCGAGCGGGAGTCAGCCGGACATCTTCAGGGAACTGCTCTCCCCCGAACTCATGGCCGCCGTCGAAAGCGACGACCCCGTCGAATGTCCCTGCATGGACGACGAGGACATTGACTGTCAGAAAATGGAGACCGAGTGTTCCTACCGCGACCTGAAGTTCCCCGAATTCAGTGAAGAAGACAAGCGCAGGATCAAGGAATCGGTCAGGCGCGGACTCGACAGGCGCATGGAGATAATCTGCGAACAGACACAGGGCCGTCTGCCTTGCCCGGCCCACCGCTCCCAGCCAGAATACGACCCATGACGAACAGAGATGTCCCCGCTGGCTGACAACTGAAACCCAGGAAGCGTCAAATTTCTAGTGGGTATCCAGCGTGGTATGACAATACCCAGTGCCTTGATT
>JAAXHY010000442.1 GCA_012270665.1 Dehalococcoidia bacterium | reverse complement strand
CTGCTCGCGGTTATCGGAGTGGCGGCGCTGATGATTCTCAGGCGTATGCCGGAGGCGTCGAACATGGCGGCGGGGAAGAAGTAGCGATGCCGATTCACTCATCGTCCTTGGGGTAAGCGCCGAAGGTGAATGAGAACAGGGAGAAGTTTTCGTCTTTGGGCATTAACAGGAGTTCGTGAGCGGAGACTTCCTCCTGGCGCACGAGGCGGTACATGCGCGGGGAGTCCACGATGACAATGCTGTCGCCGTTATCGTCGTAGGTTATGTCGGCGCCGGCAGACTCCTCGGGAATAGGGGCGCCGTCCATGGTGATTCTGAATTGGTACTGGGATCCGGGCTCAATATCCAGCACCGCATTCACCTCGTTGGCGTAGAACTTTATGCCCAGGTAGTCCTCGTAGTCGTTGGTGGCGCGTGCATGGCGCAGGTTCTCCGGCTCGTTGAGCCAGCTTCCTTGCAGGAATATGAAGTGGTTCTTGCGCTCGCCCGGGTCGGTGTACTCGCGGACTACGCCGGCTTCTTCGTAGTATTCCTCGTTGGCTATGTACGCGCCGCCGAAGTCTATGTTTCTGCGCGTTCCGCCGTAGAGTTCGCGTGTGATAAATTCTTCAGGATCGGTGGCGCGAGAGCCGGCCAGCCACTGGGGATCGGGGGCGGAGTCGGGTTCTATGTGGGACAGGTCGCGTCCGGCCTCTTCGAGCAGGAAGCGGATCACCTTCTCGGTGTCGGCGTATGAGCCTTCTCCGCGATGGTAGTATCGCACGAATCCATTGCCGTCCATCACGTACTTGCTTGGCCATGCCTGAACGCGGTAAATGCTCCAGGTGACGTAGTTGTTGTCCTGCGCGACGGGATACTCTATACCCAGATCGGTGACAGAGGCTTTGACGTTTTCGCGCAGTTTCTCGAACTCGAACTCAGGAGTATGCACACCGATTATGAGCAAGCCTTCGTCGGCGTACTTGTCGTGCCACTCTTTGAGGTAAGGCAGGGTGCGGATGCAGTTGACGCAGGTGTATGTCCAGAAGTCCAGCAGCACCACGTTTCCACTGAAGTCCTCCACATCGAGCGGCTCAGAGTTTATCCAGCCTTCGAGTCCCAACGGCGCGGGCGCGGGTATCTGTCCGGCATCCACGTATCCGAGGACATCGGGTGGAGCTGGGTCTGTGGGCGGGACGGCCGGCGCCGTTGGGGTAGGGCTTGGTTCTCCCGGCGCGCGAGAGGGCGTAACATCGGGAGCAGGGACTGCGATGGGAGTTGGCGCGACAGTAGGAGTGGGGACTGTGGTTGGTACGGGAGTAGCGGTGGAAAGTGGAAGTGTCGTCGGTGAAGTTATAGGATTCGGAAGCGGCGTGTGTGTCGGCGTTGGCGCTGGGGACGACGTGGGCGGAACCGAGGTGGCGGTGACTACGGGGCCTGGAATCTCCCTGGCAGTTCGCTCAGGCCCGCAAGCTGAGAGAGAAAGCGTCGCCAGCGCCACGATGGTGGCAACCGTCAGGACAAGGCGATCAACACTATTCACGACTAGATGAGGAGTTCGTTCTTCCGCTTGACCACCTTGCCCTGGGACACGATGGTGTTGACGCTGTGCAGGGCGGTTATGTCCTCGCTGGGGTCGCCGTTGGTGATGAGTACGTCCGCGGACTTGCCCACTTCGAGGGTACCGATCTCGTCTTCGAGACCGAGGCACTCCGCCGAGGTGCTGGTGGAGCACACGATGGCCTCCATGGGCGTGATGCGCATCTCCTCGACCATGACCTGCGGGATGTAGGCGAAGTCGTCGAAGTTGGCGTTTGTCATGCCGGCGTCCATTCCGGTCACGAACTTTAC
>JAAXHY010000500.1 GCA_012270665.1 Dehalococcoidia bacterium | reverse complement strand
ACGCTGCGCACGGTCTGGGAGGATAATATGACGGAAAGGAAGGTGCAGCTTCACCGCGGCCTTCGGGAAGTGTACATAGACAGAACGACGTCCAGCTTCATAGACGGAGATGTGGGGAAATTACTATATCGTGGATACAACATAGATGACCTCGCCCAGAATTCCACGTTCGAGGAAACGGCCTTTCTCGTAATGTACGGCCACCTGCCCACGCAGGCCGAGTTGGACGCCTTCGACGCCGAACTCAAAAGCTCTCGTTCACTGCCGGCCGAGATCCTCGACATCATCAGGCTGACCCGCAACTCCCACCCCATGGACGTACTGAGAACGGCAGTTTCAGCCATTTCCGCGTATGATCCCGACACCGAAGACAATTCCACTGAAGCAACCCTGCGCAAGGGCATCCGGCTCACCGCTCAGGCGCCCACGATCGTCGCGGCCCACGCGCGCGTCAGGGAAGGCAATGAAGCGCTGGACCCCGATCCCGAACTCAGCCACGCAGCCAACTTTCTCTATATGCTTTTCGGCGAAAGACCCGCGGACGAGGACGCCGCCCTCATAGACAAGGACTTCGTTCTCCACGCCGAGCACGGCATCAACGCCTCAGCCTTCGGCGCCCGCGTAACAGCCTCCACCCAAGCCGATCTCCACTGCGCCATAACGACCGGAATCGGCGTCCTGAAAGGCCCCTCGCACGGTGGAGCCGCCGAAGAAGTCATGAAGATGACCCAGGAAATCGGCGAAGAGGAAAACGCCGAGACCTATGTCCGCGAGCGGCTTCAGTCGGGCGGCAGGATTATGGGCTTCGGACACAGGGTTTACAAGGCCCTCGACCCGAGGTCCGTACATCTTCAGGAAGATGCCCGAGAACTTGGCGAGCGCAAGGGCGAACCGAAATGGTTCCAGATACTCCAGGCAGTAATCGAGGTGATGGAACCCTATCGCCGGCGCGGAATATACCAGAACGTCGACTTCTTCTCCGGCGCTATCTACTACCTGCTGGACATTCCCGACGACCTGTTCATTTCCATCTTTGCGATGGGACGTGTGCCCGGCTGGACGGCACAGGTCGTCGAACAGTTCGAAAACAACATCCTGCTCCGCCCCAGGCTCCTCTACACCGGGCCCATGGACGTCGAGTACGTTCCAATCGAGGATAGAGGCTAACTGATAATGTAAAGGGAAGAAGGTTCGTAATTGAACGAAGAGACAGTAGTAACCGACTCGGACTGTGTTCACCACTGGATAATTGGACGACCCAACGGGCCGACGAGCATGGGCACCTGCAAAATCTGCCACATTGAACGAGAGTTCAAAAATTCGATACAGGGTTCGGGATGGGACAGAGACGGCGGCAGGAGACGAGCCGCGGCCGCGGCGGCCCAGCGAAACAAGGCCAACTCCAATCGGTGAATACCCCGCCGAGGGTATCCGACTAATAAGCCCTTTCAGAGGGGGTGTCATTCAGCATGACGCCCCCTTCTCTTTTGAGAGTTCTCCTTGAAAGCGTCCAGGCAACTTGGCAGCCTCCCAGAGACCTCAGAAACCAGCGGGGCCGAGACTGAAATAAGGTCCCGGATTTCAAAGCGAGGCGCGATCACCTTCGCCGAATTCATGGAACTCGCTCTCTATCATCCCGAAGGATACTACTCCGAAGACGCGCGCGTCGGCGCCCGTGGAGACTACTTCACCAGCCCCGTACTCCATCCCGCGTTCGGCGCGCTCATCGCGGTCCAACTGCGAGTCATGTGGGACACCCTGGACAGACCCTCGCCCTTCTGGGTCGTGGAACCCGGCGCGCGCGACGGACGTCTGGCAACGGACATCCTGTCTTTCGCGGGCGCCCACATGGACGAATTCTCGCGAGCGTTGCGCTATGTCGAGATAGACCGCTCGACCCGTGCTGTGCCGCGCGATTTCGGCCCCCGTGCCTCGCGTCTGCGGGCCTGCGGCATTCCCCTGGAAGGGGTCGTCGGCTGCATCCTGTCCAACGAGCTATTCGACGCCTTCCCGGCGCACAGGTTCCGAATCGCTGATGGGCAGNNCCGCCGTCCACCGACCGCGTTGCCGAGCGACTGTCCGACCTCCCACGACAACTGCCCGACGGTTTTCGAGGCGAGGTAAACCTCGGACTCGACGACTGGCTGAACAGTGCGGCCTCATCTCTCGATAGGGGCTACATCCTGACGATTGACTACGGCTACGAGTCCGACGAACTCTACTCCGACGCCCGCGCTCACGGCACATTCCAGACCTACTACAAGCACGTCGCCGGCAGCAGCCCGTTCCAGCGCGTAGGCAGGCAGGACATGACCGCCCACGTGGACTTCTCAGCGCTCATCGCCGAGGGCCTGAACGCCGGCTTGAGGCCCGTATTCCTGACCACCCAGGCCGAATTCCTCAAGTCGCTCGGCTTCGACGCCATGCTCGCCTCGATGAGAGAGCGCGACATCGAGCGTTCAGTCAGGTCCGCCAACCTGAGAGCCATGAGCGAACTCGTCAAACCCGACGGCCTCGGCAAGTTCCGGGCGCTGGCGCAGGAAAAGAACAGCGGAATCAAGCGCTCATCCGATCTCCTGCCCAATCCAGAGCGCTTCGCGGGACTGCTGGCTCCAATGATGACATCCGAACATCTCTATAGCGAGCGGCTCGCCGGATACACATACGGTGAGAATGATTTCTATCTGGGGATTTCTGGCAGGGATAGACGTGCCAAGGTTAGGAATCATCAAATTTCTGGTGGGTATCCAGCGTAGTATGACGATACCCAATATCTTTGTGCCGCTTCGTGTCCTTCGTGGATAGAAACCGGATGTGCGGCTACCCACCACCTTTGTGATGCTTACGCCAAATTATGAGGCGATTGTCAAATTGGGTCTATCGGACTACCGTGTAGGTGACAGGAGGGAAGCCGTGAACGATGTCGTGACACAGAGTTTGGTAATCACAGTCCCACTATCCGCCCTACTCTTGGTGGTACACTACCTGCTGATCAGGCAGCTAAAAGCCATGGAGAGTCGGTTGAGCAAAGAAAAGAGAGACTCGACAGATCGTCTGTGCGCCGATATTAGAGATTCGAGAGATCGAATAGTTGCGTGGGGAGAATGCTATACCGTTGCCAAGCGGTCCCCGGAGAACAACCCCCGGTCCAGAATTAAGCCACAATCACGATAATCTGTCTATTGTGACGGTGAATCAGAGGCTTGGCGAGGCGAAGTCCTCCGAGCGGTGACGATGAATCCGGTATGCCCTACCATCCGGTGCGATGGCCTGACGCTCCGCCCGCTGACGTTCCACTGGCGCATCATTATCTCCATCGTCTCTATCATGCCGAACGTGCGCTGGGAGCGTAGCGTCTTCACCAGCTCATCAACCTGTGGCACCGTCGGCACGAATCCGAAGAATAGGCCTCCCGGAACCAGCTTCTCCGATGCGTGCGGCACGACACGCCAGGGTTCGGGCAGGTCCAGAATTACCCTGTCCAGGTCATCTTCCTCGATCCCCTCATACACATCGCCTATCCTGACCTCCAGGTTGTCCCAGCTGTCGAAGTAGCGCGCTATGTTGGCCTCCGCCTGCTCTATCATGTCCTGCCGCAGGTCGTAGGTATAGACGCGCCCGCTGTCTCCCACCGCCCGCAGCAGTATCATCGTGAGCGCGCCCGACCCGGTTCCCGCCTCCAGCGCCCTCGCGCCCGGAAATATGTCCGCGTATATCAGCATCGCGCCCAGATCCTTGGGATACATGACTGTCGCGAGACGTGGCATCCGCAGCGTCAGGTCAGACAGCGTAGGCCTGACCGCCATCAGCCTGTGCCCCCTGTTGGTCGTTATCCAACTGCCCTCATCCTGGCCGATCAGGTCGGCGGCGGGATAGTTGCCCAAATGTGACTCGAAGAGATTGCTGTCCGTCACATGCACCAGGTAACTCCGACCTCGACGGTCCAATAGCTGGATATACTCGCCCTCTCTGAACGGGCCGCGTCTGTTCAATTCCACGTTCTATTCAGTCCCCATATTGCAGGAATCTCTTACGGACTCAACTCGTTGGCTAAGACCACCAGACCCACGCCCGTTCGAGCGTGGGTCGGAGGAATACCACCATGACAGCGCGTCACGAATGATGAAGATTGACGATACGGTTTCGGTCCGCGCTACGACAGCTTCTGCGCCTCGGCTAGGACGTCACGCGGGTCAACGTCTCCGGCGGCGGTGTAGGTCTGCTTGAACCTGATTACGCCCTCTTTGTCTATGATGATGATCGCCCTGAACGGCGCGCCCAGATTCTCGTTCAAGATTCCCAGGCTGTCACATACCGCGCCGTGCGGCCAGTAGTCCGCCAGCAGCGGATAGGGTATCGAGCCGAGAGACGACGCGAACGCCGTCTGTGTCGGGCGGGAGTCGCAGCTTATGCCCAGTACCTGGGCGCCGGCCTCCTCGAACGATGCGTTGTGAATACGCATCGAGGAGACCTGGTGCGTTCAACCGCCTGTGAAAGAGAAGATGTGGAACGACAGGATGACGTTCTTATCCCCCCTGAAGTCGCTGAGCGTTATCGGTTCTCCGTTATGAGCCGGAAGCGTAAAGTCCGGGGCCATCTGGCCTACTTCTGACATAGTCTTTTCTCCATAAGTGTGATCGCTATTGCTATTCCGGTGTCCACTTGAGTACAGGTCGTCGGGCGGCGCGCGCCTCGTCGAGCCGCGTATTGGGTGTGTTGTGCGGCGCGTCATGCAGCAGGTCTGGGTCTTCCTCTGCCTCCTGTGCGATTGCCTTCATAACCTCGATGAAGTAGTCGAGCGTCTCCTTCGACTCAGTCTCCGTCGGCTCTACCATGAGCGCCTCATCCACTATGAGCGGGAAGTACATCGTCGGCGGGTGTATGCCGTAATCAATCAACCGCTTGGCTACGTCCAGGGCGCGCACGCCGTTCTGCCGCTTCAGGTTCGTCGCAGAGAACACCACCTCGTGCATACAGGTTCGGTCATACGGCAGGTCATAGACTCCGCGAAGCTGGCTGAGCACGTAGTTCGCGTTGATCACCGCGTCCTCGCTTATCTGCGGGATTCCCTCTTTGCCTAGCGTCGAGATATACGCCCAAGCCCTGACCAGCGCGCCGAAGTTGCCATGGAACGCCCCCATCCTGCCGATGCTGTTGGCCGGCTCTTCGAACGAGAAAGTCTCATCCTCGCCATCTCCGTTGCGCGTGGCTATCGGCGTCGGCAGGTAGTCAACCAGCCTCGGCCCGGCGATAACCGGCCCCGCTCCGGGGCCGCCGCCGCCGTGCGGCTGAGTGAACGTCTTGTGCAGGTTGGAGTGCATCACGTCGAAGCCCAGGTCGCCGAACTTCACCCGTCCCACGATGGCGTTCAGATTCGCGCCGTCCCCATAAACGACCCCACCCGCGTCCCTGACTATCCTGGTAACTTCCAGGATGTTGGTGTCGAACAGGCCCAGAGTGCTCGGCAGCGTTATCATCAGACCCGCGAGTTCCTCGTTCACCGAGCTTCTCAGCGCGTCCAGATCGGTATTGCCGTTCGCGTCCGAAGGCAGCGTCACCACATCGAAGCCCGCCATGGCCGCCGACGCCGGGTTTGTGCCGTGCGCCGAGTCGGGTATCAGCACGTTCTTACGCTGCGTCTGCCCCCTGTCCAGCAGGTAGGCGCGCGCCATGAGCATTCCGGCGAGTTCGCCGTCCGCCCCCGCCATCGGCGCGAGAGAGCAGCCCGTCATTCCGGTTATCTCGTTCAGCCACTCCTGGAGTTCCCAAAGCAGCTTTATGGCCCCCTGGGACGTCTCCGCAGTCTGCATCGGATGTATCTGCGCGAATCCGGGCAGCGATGCTATCTCGTCGTTCAGCTTGGGGTTGTACTTCAT
>JAAXHY010000546.1 GCA_012270665.1 Dehalococcoidia bacterium | reverse complement strand
CCTGACGGCTCGACGAAATCTTCAAGCGCGTCCCGGGCGTTTTGGAGCCTGACCTCGGCGTCGGTGACGTCTTTGCGAGCTCGGGCAATGTCGAGTTCGGAGGGCGTCATGTAGTCTTCGAGCGCTTCCTCCGCATCCCGCAGGGCGACTCTCGCCTGGATCACTTTCTCCTCCAGCGCCGCGATGTCCTCCCGGTCCAGGACGGCGAGAGTCTGCTCGGCAGTGACCTTGTCGCCCTCCTCGACCATTATCTCCGCGATGACGCCGGAGGATCCGAATGTGAGGGTCTCTCTATTAGGCAGGCTGAGACTGCCCGTGATGGAGATTTCCTGGATCAGGTCGCCTCGCCGGACGGGAACTATCTGCTGGTCTTCCTCTACGTTCGCGTTGTCCTGATTTGACGATCCTCTGCTGAATACGAATGCTCCGGCCGCGATGACTAAGATGGCTGCGACGATGGCCACGACATACCACCGTCGCAGCCTGGTTAGGAATCTCATGGGATAGTGTTACTCCAGTACATCTAGCGCCCCGTTTCGTAGCTTGGGACGGGAACTATTATGAACGGACGTCTAACAGGTGAATTGGAGAGGGCGGCGTCTATGAACAGACGGTAGCCAAGATCGGCCTCCCGCAGGAATTGTTCCACCCGCTTACGTTCCTCGGGTGTGAGTTGACGTTTCACGCGCTCGACCTTCAGTTTAAATATCCTGCGGTCGTTTTCCAAGCGTTCACCGAGCCTGTTCGCTCTGTCGCTCCCCACATTCGGATTTGTCTTGACAGGCATTTCCACGGGGTTTACCGCGACGGTGATGCCCGCGTGCTTTGCGCAGCGCCTGAGATGGACGGTCATGCGGCTCATAGCGCTGTTCGCCATGGTAAATTCGCCGCGCTGGATCAGCTTGTTGATCTCGTCGCCTCGCACCTGCGCGAGCTTGGCTTCGTAGTGCGCTCTACTCTCGTCGGAGCGGTGGATCCTGCTCTCCACGTTCTCTTTCGTGGTCTTCACCCAGTACAGGGGTTCGCCGGGCACCGAATTGGACGAGGCGGCAGTGGTCGCTCCCACGCCCGTCACCATGATCGCGACAGCCATGAATCCCACGAGAACGGGCCTGGCGATTGGAGTCAACCGTCGCAACTTCCATGGCTGCCACCAGGGAACCCCGTCCTCTTTTCGCCGCGCCGCGTCTGAGACAGCTCGGGAAAAACGCTGGAAATTGCGTTGCCTGGCCAATGGATCGGGCCGTACCCTCTCAGCGGCCCGGATTGTAGAAGCGGAGACCTCGAGCAGGGGCCTGAGTTCATCAGCGTATGTGGGATAGCGATTCAGGCAGTTCTGAATACTCTCTCCCTTCGTGAGTCGCTCCACGCAATCGTTCAGGGCCTCGACGAATTCCCCGCTCACAATGCGCCTCCCAGATTCACGTTGCTGTCGTCCATGGCTTCGGCGAGTTGGCCGCCGGACGTCTCGACCCATGCGACACTGTTAGTGGAGAATCTCATAGTTTGGACTCCGTGGCGGCCGCGGGATTGATGTGGCTGGGTGGAGTCAATATGTCTCTCAATTTCCTGATGCCCGCGTGCTGGAGGGCCTTGACCGCGTTCTCCTTCCTGCCGACAGCCTTGGCGGTCTCGGCGATAGAGAGGCCCGCGGCGAACCTGAGCGTGACCACCTCCTTCTGGAGATCGGTCAGGTTGTCCATAGCGCGAACGACCTCCCGGATCGTGAGGCTCACTTCGGCAAGCCTTTCCAGGTCGCTGTGGGCGTCGCTTGCGGCATTGATCGCGTCGTCCAACGGCACGGTTGGGCGACGTCCCTTTCGCCTGAAATTGTCCACCACTACGTTGTGGGCAATCCTGTACAGCCATGATGTGAACGGAAAACCCCTGAACTTGAAAGTGTGTATTGACTCGATCATCTTGACGAAGACTTCTCCCGAAAGGTCTTCAGCCTCGATCTGATTACCGCATTTGAAAGACACATATCGGTATATCGGGTCGTAATACATTTCGTATAATTCGCCAAACGCGGACTGGTCGCCGGCTTGAGCCTGTTTCACGATGTCTTCGACCTGCCTGTCTGCGGGCCTGTTTTCCATTGCTGCCTTTCTCTCAGGGGAGCGCCAAGAGTCGAGACACACTTAAGGCTGTCAACTGTAAAACGCTCCAACGCCGCGAAAGTTAGTATCGCCGATATTCTATTCGCTGTGATAGTATTGCGCCGTTGTTTTTCATGTTTGACTGTTCCATATTAGCCTGTTGGCTCGACGGTGGGAAATGTTCTCGGATCTTCGTCTCCTTCTGAAAACACGAAGTCGTAAGGAGACTCTGCTTGCCCTGACGGCCGCCTATATGCTGGTCCAGCTGTCGAGCCTGCCCGTCGCTATATCTTTACCCACGCTGGCGGATGCGTTCAACACCGGAATAGACGATACGGCGTGGATAGTGATCATCTATCTGATGATGCTGGGCGCGTTTGTCCTGCTGGGCGCGAGACTCGGAGATCGCTACGGGCACGCGCGGGTGTTCTTCATAGGGATAGTCCTCTCGACCGCGGGGTCCGGGTTCATAGCCGTGTCCCAGGAGTTGTGGCACATCTCCGTATGGCGCGCGATAGCCGGACTCGGCTCCGCAATGGTCATGGGCAATGCGAACGCTATTCTGGCCGCGAATTTCGAGCCAAGAGAACGTGGCCGCGCTTTCGCCGTGCCGATCATCGGGGCGCGATTCGGCACTCTGATCGGGCTCGCCTTCTTCGGAGTTCTGCTCCAGTTCGTAGGATGGCGCATGGTTTTCATGACCTTCGTGCCCATTGGAGTGCTTGCCACTGTGGCCTCTATTCCCATGGTTCGCAGGCAGGCCAACGTGAAGACGGAGAAGGACGATGGCCCGGTGGACTGGCTGGGCGGCGTTCTGCTCGTCGCGGCGGGCGTGGTTCTGGTTCTGTCTGGATCTCACCTGCACGGCGGAGAAGAGTCTTACACCAGCCCTGACGCGCTTACCTACCATCTGCCTATGCACCTGCTGTTCCTGGTCATGCTTGGGGTCTTCTTCCTAGTCGAGCGCAGAATGGCCAACCCGATTGTTGACGTAAGGCACTTCAAGGAGGCCCCGTTCTCACTGGCGCTGGCGACTAACGTGACCTACCACTTTTCGATGTTGGCGACGATGACGCTTGTGCCTGTTTTGGTCGAGGAGGGCTTCGGAAAGCCGCCTCTGTACGTGACCATAGTCCTGCTGCCGAGCCAAGTTCTCGGACTGTTCATGCCGATGATTGCCGGCTGGGTCTATGACAGGTACCAGCCGCGTCTTATGAGGCCGGTAATGATGGTGATTATTGCCGGCGGGTTCCTGGTTCTGAGTACGGTCGCCGCAGGCATACCGTTCTGGGCGCTGCCTCTGCTGATGATACCGATTTCCGTCGGCACGAATATGTTCAATCCAATCAACAACGCCACCGTTATGAATTCCCTGCCTCTGGAGCACAGAGGTGTCGCGTCCGGAATGATGGAGACGACGCGGGAGATGGGCCACGCTCTGGGCGCTACCACGGCTGCCGCGGTCCTGGCCCTCGCTTTGCCCGCAGGCATTTCGAGGCTTTCGGACTCGGCCGCGCAGGGCTTTTACATACAGGGGTTCCAACTCTCCAGTCTCATGGTCGTATTCGTTCTGTGCTTCGGTGCATTCCTTGCGTACATCTACCGCGCGCCGGACTTCTATAAGCCGGCATCGCGGCCTTCCGCGCGTCCCGCGTCGTCTCCGGGCGCAGGCGATTGAAGCCTCCGATGCTGATCTCGGACTTCGACTATCATCTGCCCCCTGATATGATTGCCCAGACTCCTATGGAGCCGCGCGACTACTCGCGCCTGCTTACTCTCGACAGAGTGAGCGGACAGGTCGGACACCGGCGCTTCTTCGACCTCCCGGACTTACTGAACGCTGGCGACTTGCTCGTCTTCAACGACAGCAGGGTATTTCCGGCTAGGCTCAATGGACGCGGCGAACCCTCTGGGCGCGAGATAGAACTGCTGCTTCTGACACGCATCCGGGAAGGTACATGGAGAACTCTCGTCCGTCCCGGGCGCAGGATGAGGACAGGCGCGCAGTTCACCGTTTCGGACGAAGGACGCGGCAGGGCGGTTCGTGGCAAGGTTCTGGAAGTGGAGGAGGCGGGGACGAGGATAGTATCTTTCGAGGACGAGTCCGCGCTTAGAGAGATTGGAGTGATTCCTCTGCCGCCCTATATCCATGAATCGTTAGAGGATCCCGAACGATACCAAACAGTGTATTCCGACCGCGAGGGCAGCGCCGCCGCGCCGACCGCCGGCCTGCACTTCACGGATGGTCTGCTGGACAGGCTGGACGACATGGGCGTGGAGAAGGCTTTCGTCACACTGCACGTCGGATGGGACTCGTTCAGGCCCGTAAAGTCGGAGTCCGCCGACGAACACGAAATGCACTCGGAGTACTGGGAAATGTCGGCGACCTCAGCCGACGCCATAAACAGCGCGAAGCGCGAGGGAAGGCGTGTCATATCGGTTGGGACCACGGCGGTTCGTTTGTTGGAGAACGCCGCCATACTGGGGGATGGAGCGGATAGCTTGCTGAAAGAAGGATCGGGGTGGGTTGATCTGTTCATAACGCCGGGATTCGAGTTCAGAGTGATAGACGGGCTGATAACCAACTTTCATTTGCCCCGTTCGACGCTGCTGATGCTGGTGTCGGCGTTCGCGGGCCGCGAGAGTGTGTTTAGCGCATACCGGACGGCGGTGGAGAGTGGCTATCGCTTCTACAGCTTCGGCGACGCCAT